>CAZKLH010000050.1:0-7049 GCA_964553595.1 uncultured Gammaproteobacteria bacterium
CAATAAGCCCGTAGATTGGCGCGATAATCGAAAGCATCATGCCACCAACCAAAACACCCACCCCAACAAGCATGATTGGCTCGATTAAAGCAGTAACCGTACGAAGCGATTTTGTCACTTGATAATCAAGGTACTCAGAAATATCCTGCATTGACCGATCAAGCGATCCACTTTTTTCTCCGGCTTCGATAATCTTTACCATAATTGTTGGAATTATTTTTGATCTGCCTTTTAACCCATCTGATAATTTTTTTCCTGATATGACCATTTCTTTTGCATGTTTAATTGCTTCAGAAATATCTGGCTTTGCCACAACATCCTGGGCAAATTCTAAAGCTGTCGTAATCGGAATGCCAGAATTTAAAAGCAAATAAATGCTATGAGAAAATCGTGTTAAATCAATTTGTTTAGCGAGCTCTGAAATAACGGGCAAAGAAAGCAGGACTCGAACCAACAATCTTCGTTGCAATTTGTACATAAAAAAAACTCCGGTTCCAAAAAGCAACACAACACCAACAACGGGAATAGTATTATTAACAAGCAGATTCGATACAAAGATAAGCACTTTTGTTGGCAATGGAAGTTCAACGCGAAGCCTAAGAAACACAGTTGCAATTCTTGGAATAACAAACAAAAGCATCAAAAGCAACACACCACCAAACACAACCATAATAAATGTTGGATAAATAAGTGCAGATTTTATTTTGTCGGTAAACTCAATGTCTTTTTTAATATTATCTTTTAATTCTTTGAGTGTGACATCAAGCGTTCCCGCTTCTTCGGAAGCTTTAATAATGTTTACCGTGACTTTGTCAAAAATTTTGGGAAAGCGAGAAAAAGTATAATACACGTGTTTTCCTTGGGCTAAATCGTCTCGAAGGGCTTGCAACAGTTTTTTCTGTCCCCCTTTTGCATCTTCCAACAACGCCTCAACCGTTTCCAAAATCGGGATTCCAGCAGAAAACATAGTCGAAAAATTACTAATGAGCCCTAGTTTATCGCTACTGGAAATTGAAACGCTTTCTGTTTTAAATGGTTTTGCAACTGGACTTTTCGTCATACTATTAATTCTGAACTTATGTTGACCCCGCGTCAATTTTTGTAACGCGCAACACTTCTTCGATACTTGTTACCCCTTTTACCACTTTATCCAAACCGTCATCAAGCATTGTCGACATCCCTTCATCAACAGCTTGACGCGTAATAATATCTGCATCCACTTTTTGGGTAATAAGCCGTTTAATTTCTTTACTCACCTCAAGCACCTCGAAGATACCAACTCGCCCAGCATAGCCTGTTCCATGGCAAACTTTACAGCCTTTTCCTTTGTATACTCGAATTTCTGCCTTTTCGCCAAGGTGTCTGTGCAACACTTTTGCCGGAATATCTCTTTCTAAATCGCTCATCGACATGGTTACTGATGTTTTACACATCTCACAAATTTTTCGAAGTAACCTTTGAGCAAAAATAACATTCACCGTCGATGCAACCAAAAATGGCTCGACATCCATATCCATAAGCCTAGGCAATGCGGTAGCAGCGTCATTTGTGTGTAATGTTGAAAGCACTAAATGGCCAGTTAAAGCTGCGTTCACAGCAATCCCTGCTGTTTCATTGTCTCGAATTTCTCCAACAAAAACAATATTTGGATCTTGCCTTAAAATAGAGCGCAGTCCGTTTGCAAACGTAAGATTCGTTTTTACATTGACTTGAATTTGATTGACCCCTTTAATCCTATACTCGACCGGGTCTTCGATAGTGGTAATATTTTTCTCTCTGGTATTGAGAATTTTTAAAATTGAGTAAATTGAGGTTGTTTTTCCCGATCCTGTTGGACCGGTAGAAAGCACCATGCCATACGATTTTTTATAACCAGTTGTTACTTTTCGTAAATCCGACTCGTTCATTCCCAAATCAATCAAAGAAAACTTGCGCGAACGGGACGAAAGCAAACGCAACACGACTTTTTCTCCTTCGGCAATCGGAACAATAGAAACACGAATGTCGAGATTTTCTTCGACTAATTGCACGCGCATTTTTCCATCTTGAGCGCTTAAATGCTCATCGGTTCGAAGTCTCGACAATACTTTAATCCTGGTGACAACTTGGTCGTGAAGAATTTTTGGCAAATACAACGCGTCGTGCAAAATTCCATCGATGCGATACCGAACTAACGAGTTTTTTTCCTCTGGCTCTATGTGAATATCTGAGGCTTTATCTTGATAGGCGTAATCGATAAGCATATCGACGACTTTTGCAATCGGCGCTTCGACTTTTGCAATTGCTTTGTTTGCATCCAAATCCTCCTCGAGCATTTCATCAAATGTTTTTTGCAAATCTTTTCTGTAAATACGAAATGTATTGTCGATATCATGTTCTGTCGCCAGAAAAATATAAATTCTCGACCCTGTTTTTTTGGCAATCATTTCTGCCAACTCTTTATTGGAAGGATCTGCTGTTGCGATTTTTATGCCGCTTTGATCCCTAGCAAACGCAATTGCTTTTTGTTTTCTTGCGATTCGTTCTGGAATAATATGGAAAACATCTTCAGGGATCGCAGTTTTGGATAAAACAATAAAGGGGACTTTAAGATAATCAGAAATAAGCAGTCCTAAGTTTTCATCGGACAATACGTCTCTTTCGATAAGCGCCTCTGCCAAAGAAATACCAGAATTTTTAACATAATCGCCAATCTCATCAAGCCCTTTTGCATCGACAAGCCCAGCTTTTATCACAAGAGCTTTTATCTGTTCATCAGAAACGAGCATAAATTTGTTCTCTGTGCTCTATTTTTTAATAAGTGAGTTGATTTTTACGAGCAGAGAGGCATAATCAAAAAGAGTTTTGTTTACGTACCCCGAGGCGCCAAGGGACAAAGCTCTTTGAATATCGTTTTCCTGCCCAAGCGTTGAAAATACCAAAACAGGAACATTTTTTAACCCTTCTGATTTTTTTAATTCGGCTAGAACTTCAAACCCATCTTTCTTTGGCATAATCATATCTAAAAGAATTAAATCCGGTTTCGCAGCTTTTGCTTTTTGCAAACCCTCTTCCCCATCTCCTGCAACGTCTACCTCAAAGTTATCTCCGCGAAGTTTTGTTGCATAAAATTTTTGAAAAAATCTATCGTCTTCTATTGTGAGAATGCGCATACGATTACCCGTTTCTCTTTGGTGTCATTTTGGCAAGTACGCTTCGAGCTGCCTTGTTGATACTCCAAGATCTGACTGGTCAAGCACCACCGAATCACTGCCATTCGCTTCGATTGCCGAGAGCTCTTTTGCGATTTGCAACGAAGCGTCTCGCAGTTCCAAAAGAAGCTTTTCGGTAAGCGCAATCTTTCCTTCTTTTATGTCGTAAAAAAGAAACTCAATTGTTTTACAAAGCGTTCCAAGCTTGGTATATCCCATTGCAAAACACTCACTCTTGAGTGAGTGTGCGCATAAATGCGCTTTTATAAGTGCGTGGGTGCGTGTGTCGACATCATTTTTTTCTTTTTCCAAAACCAACAATGTATCATGTAATTGTGTTTGGTACTCAGAAGCAGTTTCAAGAAATAAATTTTTATACGACGACAAATCATGTGTGCTCATGCTTCTTTTACACTACCATGTTTAAAAAAACGCGTCAAGCCGGAATGAAGGACCTATTGACAAGGTTGACAGACAAAAAAACATCATACACAATAGGAGAATTACAAAAAAATGAAAAGCATTTCGTACATAATTCTTGTCGCTGTAATTGGCGCTGGAGCGTTTACCTACTTTTCGACAAATAGCAAAGCGCTTTACCAAATAACACAAAAGGACAACAAGCAAATTCTTGTTCCCCTGCCAGACTTTTTAGACTTACTCCACAACAAACAAGTATCAACGCTTTCTTTATGGCTACCAAAGAAAGCTGAAGCGGACACGAATGCGTTCGCAGGTGGAACAAAGCCCGACATACAAGCAAAATCAGCGCTTGTTTTTGATATCACTGCAGGACGAAGTCTTTTTGCAAAAGATCAAAATAAAAGACTCCCGATGGCATCTCTCACAAAAATTATGACAGCAATTGTTGGCCTTGAACATCAAAAAAAAGATAATGAATACAAAGTCTCCAAGAGCGATCTTGTTGGTGAAGACAGCATGGGAGTCTCTGATGGCGAAATACTTTCCTTAGATGATTTGCTCTACGGATTATTTTTGAATTCTGGTAATGATGCAGCGGAAACTATTGCAAGTAATTTTCCGTCTGGCCGCAGTGGATTTATTGTTGCAATGAATCAAAAAGTAAAATCGTTGGGGCTTTTTGACACAAACTTCACCAACCCAACAGGACTTGAAGGAGACGGCGATCAATACACAACAGCATACGATTTATTAGTTATCACAAATTATGCAATTTCAAATTTTCCAAAGATTATCGATATCACCTCAACGGTTGAACGGGACATTCCCCAAACAAAAAATCATAAAGAATTTTATTTGCAAAACGAAACAAATCTTATTACCAGCTATCCGGGAGTCAAGGGTGTCAAGACAGGCTACACGCCAGAAGCAGGACTGTGTTTGGTTACGTATTTAGAATATAGAAGCCATCGTATTATTGGGATTTTACTTGGTAGCGAAAACAGAAGGCTGGAGATGAAGGAGCTTTTAGATTACGGGCTTGAAGCACAAGGAATAACTCCCCCACCCCACGATTAGGTATAAATTTTGAACACATGTTGCCTCAGATGAGTTTTTCCGATAGAATAGAGTTGCATAATGCCGCGGTGGTGGAATGGCAGACACGAAGGCCTTAAGAGCCTTTATCGGCAACGGTGTGAGAGTTCGACTCTCTCCCGCGGCACCGAGTCAAACTCGGCTTCGCTCCTCAGTGCAAGCATATTTATGAAATTCGGGGTGTAGTTCATCGGTAGAACGCTCGGTTTGGGACCGAGAAGCAGCAGGTCCAATTCCTGTCACCCCGACTTTTCGGCAAGTCGAAGATCTCCGACGCTTCGACTTTCTCAATGGGGTTCATTTTGTATTGGTCGCCACAAGATCGTAATCAGTAAACACAACATCTCCACCAATTAGTTCTGGAGAATAAATCGATTCAAAGCGTTTTACCGCTTCTGAGTTTCCGTGAATCTTCTGCGAAGCTTCATCTTCAAAAATAAAAAAATGGACAAATCGAGTCTTGTCGTTTTTTTGTTGCCATGCCACATACATCCGAGTCCCTGGTTCATTTGCTTTTACATACCTTGTAAATTCCTCAACTGCTTTTTTAACCTTATCGACTGCTTCTGCTTTTACTTGATAGTAGGCAGTTTGATATATCGGCATATTTTACAGAGGTCTTACTTCACCGGGTTTATAACAATAGCGGTTACTGAGGGTTTTTCTGCTTTCTGGATTGTAAACTAATGGCCCAGCAACAGCACAGGTACTTCCCTGTTCACAATCCGAATTAGTTACGCACGATTTTCTTTGTGCAGTTGTTGGATATTGCATTGGACTTGGCGTTGGATAACGAGGAATTGAAACATTCGCTTCATTCAACTGTTGATTGGAAATATCCAAGGCTTGCTGATAATCGACGCCAAGAAAAAACCCTGCAATTGGAAATAGTATAAACATAAAAAGCGCTAGTGCTTTCGAAACCGGAGTTACCGTAGTTAATTCTTTCGGCAATCTGTTCATATTATTAAGCCTATCTCTTTTTTTTCCGGGAATCAAGTACTTAAAAAAATCTTGACATTTTACAAAATCATCCACATACTATAGAGATAAACTATGGAACCTGTCCGACTACAAGTAACTCCTGATGCAAATGGAACCACAACGACAACTCATCATCCTCATATATTCGTGACTATTCTTTTGGTACTCCTTTGCATCGTTGCACTTTCTGGTGTTGGATTTGTTCTCTACGCAAAAATGGGCAATCAATATGCTCCGCAAGTAATGAGACAAGCTGTTACTTACGTTACTCCATCGCCAGAGTTTGAAAATCCGTTTAGCACTCCTTCTGCTTCATATGAAAACCCATTCGATCAAGTCGCAACAGCGTCATCGACAACTCCAGCAAACAACGATTACCAAAATCCATTCTCGGGAATGTAAAAAGTATATGAAAAAATATTTTGCATTTCTTATTTTTTTTGTTGGCCTATTTTTTGTACCCTTTAAACATGCGCTTGCACAGCAGTATCCAATTTCCGAGCTTGGAAATTGCAAAAATGCACAGGAATGTTTTTACTATTGTGAAATTCCTTACAACTCGCCTTCGTGCTGGTCGTATAAAACGTATGTTTTAGAACACAAAGACGTTCTTGGAGACTCAACAGCAAGTGCCGAAGCAACCATCAAAACAAAATATAACATTACATTTCCTATTGCCGAACTTGGTAATTGCACGAGCGCCGAAGAGTGCCGAAAATATTGTAGTCTTACCGAAAATCACCAAGCCTGTATGGATTTTGGCAAGAAAAAAGGGCTGATTAAACAAACGCAATCTGTGGTCAATACAGAAAAATTTATTAGCGACGCCAAGCAATATTTGGGCTGTGATTCCACGAATTCATGCAAGACTTTTTGTAGCGATCCAGCAAACCTTCAAAAATGTAGGGAATTTTCCCAAAGAGAACACCTTACGCAACAAACTGCAAGCGCTAGCGCGAGTGCTTCTTTCGCAAACTCGCTTTTGGAAGCTGCAAAACAAACGCTTGGGTGTACCTCTCAAAGTTCGTGCATGGCCTTTTGCACAAATCCAACAAACCTTCAAAAATGCAAAGAGCTGTACCAAAAATTAACACAAAGTAGTCAAACTCAAAAAACCACAACGCTTCCTTGCACAACCAAAGACTCATGCAGTTTATACTGCAAAACCAATACAAAACAATGCACTGCAGCTGGCGGAACAGAGAAATTTTTTGAGAGAATGCAATTGTATCAACAAATGCTTCAGAAAAAATCGCAGTATCAATCAACTACTGGGTGCTCAACGAATGATTCCTGCAGACAGTATTGTCAGGAACATCCAGATACTTGCCCAGGATTTACTGCTCATGCAACAAC
>CAZKLH010000051.1:0-6947 GCA_964553595.1 uncultured Gammaproteobacteria bacterium
AACAAAAACAAATAAAGATAAAACGACAAATCTCCTGCCAAATTCTGTGCTCACCGTGAGCAGAATCGCACCAACAAAAGGAATTGATAGGCTCATTGATGCGCTTGCACTGCTCAGACATAAAACAAATTTCCATTTATACATGGGCGGTGAAACAACAGTAACTGATGGATCCTCTGAAGAACAAGCAGCAGTGAATCAAATCAAAGAGCTTATTAAAAAATATAAATTGGAAAAACAAACAACATTTTTAGGAAACATCCCTCACGACGGCACCTTGCCGGCATACTACCGAAACGCAGATATCTTTGTGTTACCAAGCCGCTACGAACCGTTTGGACTAACCCCTCTTGAAGCAATGGCATGTGGGACTGTCCCAATCGTCTCAAGCGTTGCCGGAAGCAGGGAAATCATTATTGATGGGTTAAATGGATTTGTTGTCGACACACACGACAGGAAGAAGCTAGCTGACCTCATTTTAAAATTACTCACTGACCATAAACTAAGAAAGAAAGTCTCAGATAACGCAGCCTTTACTATTAAAGAGCATTACTCATGGGATAAAATTGTAGAAAAGTTTATAACACTCTATAAAGAGTTTGTATGACCCTGAGCTTGTCGAAGGGATCATAGCGAGTAGAATCGAACTATGAAAATCGCAATCGTTGCCCCGATTGAAGAATCTATACCTCCAAAAAAGTATGGCGGCATAGAATGGATTGTTTATTACGTTGCTTCTGGAATGGGAAAAAGAGGTCACACGGTTGATCTGTATGCCTCTGGTGATTCCAAAAAAGACGACTCTTATAATCTTATCCCAATTACTCCACTCAGCCTAAGGGAAGAGCCTGATTTTGCCAATAATGTAAAAAAACGCGACGTTGCAAAACTACAATCTATTGCATTAACCATTGAATCCATCCAAAAACAGAAATATGACATTGTGCACAATCATACAAGCTGGAGACTAATGACATTCTCTGGACTTCTTGGTAAAAATTTTGTCACTACCCATCATGGCCCGCTGGATAAAGACTTCGAACAGCTTGTCTTTGAAGAGTTTAAAAACTTACCATCTATATCCATATCAAACAACCAAAGACGAGATCTTCCAGAATTAAACTTTGTTGCCACAATATATAACGGATCCGACATAGTGCAGTTCCCCTACTTTGAACATGCAGATCCAGCAAAACATGACTCGATGCTTTTTTTCGCCCGAATGAGCCACGAGAAAGGTGCAATAGAAGCAGCAAAAACAGCTATTCTCTGTAAGAAAAAACTGCTTGTTACTGCCAAGGTAGATTTTGTTGATCAAGCGTATTTTTCTGAATTCAAAAAGCTGATCGATGACACCTATGTAAAATTCATCGCAGAATCTAACCCTGAAGATCGAATTTATTACTACCAACACGCTCGTTGCCTCCTTGCTCCAATACAATGGGAGGAGCCATTTGGCCTTATGTTTACCGAAAGCATGTCGTGTGGAACACCTGTTATTGCATTTGCAAGGGGCTCTGCACCAGAAATTATCAAAGATGGAGAAACTGGATTTCTAGTCAACAGCTCAGATACAGATATTCGCGGAGACTGGGTTATAAAAGAAACAGGCATTGAAGGGCTATGTAAGGCGGTCGAAAAAATGTTTTCTTTGGGTGGCGATGATTACATTGCGATGAGGAAAGCCAGTCGCAGTCACGTCGAGAAACATTTTTCAACCGATCGGATGATTCAGGGGTACGAAGAGGTCTTCAAAAAGATAGCCAATAAGACTCCATAGACGCTATTTACCTGTTGTTTTAAGTTTTTCCTTAAAGACTAACCACGCAAACTCTATTAGTGCCAACTGACGAACTATTCGCCAGGGTTGCACACACAAACGAAATAACCACTCAAAACCAATCTGTTGAAAAAACTTTGGTGCACGCGGCACATTCTCACTTATATAATCAAATGCTCCTCCAACACCTATCGCGACTGTCACTGGCAAGTCGGAGAGATTATCATGCATCCAAAATTCCTGTTTTGGAAAACCAAAGGCAACGAAGAGAATGTCGATGTGTTGCTGTGCTTGTAAAGAGGAATTATCAGAATTTTGATCTGATTTCTGCATATTAAGTGATCTATCAATATCATTTGTTCTTATTTCTTTCGAATTCGATTCCTTACCAATAACAGCATTTTTGACCATTTTCACTGTTTTTTGGTCTGGATTTCCGCTGGTTGCAAGCAAAATTTTGAGGCTAGGATGCTTTTTTTGTAAGCACTTGGCTGTTTTCTCTGCTATTTTGTCTCTTCCTCCAAGAAAGCCTACTGTGACAGGCTTTTCTGCAACCTCCTTACAGATGCTTTGTAGCACGTCTGTCCCGGTAACTCGTGCTTTGAATGGCTTATTGAGGATTTTCCCTGCTAGCAACACCCCAATGCCATCACACAAAGCTATTCCAGCTTCATTCAATACTGTTTTAAACTCTGGATGCTTGGTGGCGTAAACGACAATTTCTGGATTTGGAGTAACAACATAACACTTTTCTGTTCTTTTTTGTACGATTTTACCTATATACTCTAGGATCTCTTTCTCTGTTGCGTCTGTTATGTTAACTCCTAAAATATTCTTTTTCACAAAATCAGTATAGTAACTATAAGTCTTTATGTCAAATCAAATATGGGGCTTTCTAGATAAATCGATCAATTTTATTACTCGGGCATTTGTATTGATATAACAATATAATTCTTAATTAAATCTTTTTATAATCTTCTATTTCGAATTTTAACTATAAACACTTTTTTTGTGGAAATTCTTCGTGATTCCTTGTTTGCATACAATAGCATTCAAAACAATTATCTTCTTATAAGATATTTTTACTTCTATTTTATTTCTTCGAGATGCTTCGTTTGTATAATTCTATATTTTCCAAAGCAACGCCTGTTCCCCGAACAACACACAACAAGGAATCTTCGGCAACGTGACAAGGAACTCCAGTTAGTTTGGTCATGAGCTTATCAAAATTATACAAAAGAGATGTGCCACCAGACATCACAACACCTTTATCGATAATGTCGCTCGCAAGCTCTGGAGGTGTTTGCTCCAAAACACCCTTAACCGCTTGAACAATATCCAAAAGAACCTGACTTATTGCCTCTGCAACAGCAACTTCTGTTAACTCTATTGTTCTTGGAAGTCCGGTAATGCTATCTCGTCCTCGAATCTCCATTTTTTTTATGTCGTCGGCTGATTTTTCTTTCTTTTCTAGACCAAGTGCATTTCCAATCCCTATTTTTATCTCTTCTGCTGTTCGCTCGCCAATTAAGAGGTTGAACTTCCTTTTTGTATAATTGGCAATTGCCTCATCTATCTTATTACCAGCAACCCGAACGGAACTATGGACAACAACTCCTCCCAAAGAAATAACTGCCGCTTCGGTTGACCCACCACCAATATCAACAACCATATGTCCTGCCGCTTGAGCAATAGGAACCCGGGCCCCAATCGCTGCTGCCAATGGCTCTTCGATAAGATATGCAACTTTTGCACCTGCAGACATTGTTGCATCAAGAACCGCTCTTCGCTCAACCTGTGTCACTCCAGAAGGAATACACACCATTACTTCAGGCTTAAAAAATCGGGATTTGCCACATGCCTTATCGATAAAATAAGAAAGCATAGCCTCAGTAATAGTGTAATCGGCAATAACCCCATCTTTTAAAGGCCGCATTGCAATAATGTTTCCAGGCGTTCTGCCAAGCATGTCCTTTGCTTCCTTACCAACAGCCACGACATGATTTTCTTCCAAAGTCACAGCCACGACTGTCGGCTCATTAAGCACAATTCCTTCTCCTGCAAGATAAACAAGTGTATTTGCGGTCCCAAGATCGATTCCGACTCTTTTTGAAGAAAACATTCCCATAGGACTATATCTAAATATATATTTAATGTATCAAAAGCACGCTTGAATTGGCGTGTTATTCGATTATATAGCCTTGGTTTTGCGCTTGCAAGAGCTAGTTTTAACAGGTATAATACGCCTTACAACTATGAGGAAGCAACTTACTATATCAATCTCTATCTTTATATTTATTACCATCGCAACTATAGTGGTAATACTGTATGGAAAAGGATATCGATTTGGCCTCGACAAAGGAAGACCAGGATTTTTAGGAACAGGTCTCTTAGTCTCCACAAGCACCCCAGATGGCGCACAGGTATTTATCAATGGGCATCTCACGACAGCCACAGACAACACGATTAGCCTCTCTCCCGGAGACTATGATGTTAAAATCTTTAAAGAAGGGTATATTCCCTGGGAGAAAAACATCCCTATCCAAAAAGAGGTCGTGTCCAAGGCTGATGCACTCCTTTTTCCTAATGCTCCGAAGCTTGAAAGCATCACAACAACAGGAGTACAAAATCCAATTATTGATCCATCGGGAACCAGGCTCGCCTATACCATATCGTCTCAGTCGGCAAGAGAAGATGGGGTTTACGTGCTCGACATGACAAGTAGACCCATTCTCGCACTTCAGGCAACAGCCACACAAATTACCGACAACACAACAGATGATTTTTCCAATGCTGCAGTCACCTGGTCCCCAAATGGACAAGAATTATTGGCAACTATTTCAGGCGAACTGCGTAATCCCTCAACTTATTTATTAAATGCTTCGCGATTTAACGACAACCCCCAAGACGCAACAGCAACCCTCGACAGCGTTGCAGCACAATGGCAAAAGGAAAAAGAAGAAATAGATCAATCTAGACTAAACTCAGTAAAACCATTACTTAAGCAATTAATTACTGCCGATTTTAACATCATATCCTGGTCTCCCGATGAAACAAAAATCTTCTATCAGGCATCCGCGTCAGCGACTCTTCCCTTCCTTATTGAACCACGACTTATCGGCACAAACTCAACAGAGGAAAATCGCGACATTAAAGACGGATCCACCTATATTTACGACATGAAAGAAGATAAAAACTATACTGTAGATTTGGGACCCCTTGCTAACAATCCATTTCTCTCAGAAAAAGAAAAAGAGACATCGCCCAGTGCATATTTAACATGGTTTCCAGACGACAAACATCTTATGTTTGTGCATGATAAGCAAATCGAAATCCTTGAATACGACGGATCAAACAAAACAACAATCTATGCTGGACCGTTTGATCCAAACTATGTTTTTCCATGGCCTAATGGATCAAAAGTTGTCATATTAACCAACCTTGGCAACCCAACAATCTCTGCAAATCTCTACACTATTGTCTTAAAATAATCCTCCGGTTCGCCATTGCCGATTTTTTCTATTGTTTTTTTTTGGAAAATTACCAAACCATTTTTGTTTTCCAACATCAAAAATGTAAAACAATAAAAGCATTTTCTACCTCCAAATAAACTCCATAAAAACTCCTTTTTCTCTGTTAAATTTTCACTTAATTTGGGGGCGGGATTTTTTTGTCATCTAATATTGTCGATTAGCCTTTAATAACAAAGCTTTGGTGCTTGACAATTTTGTGAAAACTGATCTATAGTATTAATACTTACCCAAAGTTACCCAAAGTTACACAATCGAAGCTAAAAAATACAAGATATGACTGCCCAAAATATAAACAATCGCCTCTTATCTGTGCAGCAGGCCGCAACGCACCTCGGAGTTTCATCAAATACGCTGCGTCGATGGGATGCAAACGGCAAACTTTGCCCGATTAGAACACCAGGTGGACAGAGACGCTATACCGTTTCACAACTTGACGATTTTTTACACGGAAAAGGGCAGATTTCTACCATCTCTTCTTTACCAGAAGCACTGGAATCTTCAAATACAAACACCTTGCCCCAAAACTCAGAATCTGCAACCACAAATAACTGGAAAGAGCAAATCACAACACTCCATGAAACTAAAAAATATCAACCCGAAATGCCCAGTTTTGCTTCTGTCATTAAGGATTCTTACAGCTCTCTCCCCTCTGCCTCAAAATTCATATCATCTGCATTGCTCATCTTGCTTACCTTCACAGCTACATTTTCGGGAGCTTTAATGCTTTCTATGCATGTAACAGGAGCAAGACTTCCTCAATTCCCAAGCCCAAGTAGAGTCAACGAAAAGCAATCAGTTCTCGCAGCAACAACCGACAAAAGCACAATCGCAGGAAATGTCACGTTTAATGTTCCCGCAATTTTTAACCAAGTCGTTACCTTCGAAGACAACGTCAAAATAAATAATAAGAATTTAGATTTAGGCACAGGAGCAGTAACAGCAGGAACCGTAACCGCTGGAAATCTTATTTACTCGGTAAAAGCAGGCTCTGGAATAGCTGTATCATCTGGACAAAATCCAACGATTTCAAGCACCGGAGTTTCTTCTCTACAAGGCAGCACGGGAGATTTGAGTCTCTCTGCTGGAAGCGGAATAACTCTAAACGGACTAGAAATTACAAATAGCGATACTGGCTCATCTCAAGACATTTTTAAAACAATAAGTGCTGGAGGCACAAGCTTCTCGGCTGGATCAAATAGCGACACGCTTACCTTTGAAGCAGGAACAGGGATTTCACTCTCTTCGGATACAGACAACAAAAAAATAACCATAACAAATTCAACCACGCAAACTGATGTTGGTTGGACATTGTCTGGAAGCACTGTTTCCCTAAGTAATAACACATACACCGTTGGCATTGGAACTGCATCTCCTTTTAACAAACTGTCTATATCTGGATCAGAAGATATCTCTGGAAATCTTGGCATAGGCACAACCTCACCTTCAGAAACGCTTGATGTTGCTGGAAGTGCACGTATCACCTCAACGGTCACCCTTCTTGGTTTGACCTCAAGCAGTGGAAGCGCAATTTGCTTGAGCAATACAAACACTCTTGTGACCTGTTCAACCTCTGGATTGTCTGGCACCGGCACCACCAACTTCATTAGCAAGTTCACTGGTGGATCAACACTGGG
>CAZKLH010000052.1:0-6895 GCA_964553595.1 uncultured Gammaproteobacteria bacterium
TTTTTAACGTTTCTTTGTACGAAGAAATTTTTTTCTGTAATGACTCATCACGTGTCCCTAGAATACTTGCAGCAAGAATTCCTGCATTTTTTGCACCATTTATTGCAACAGTTGCAACAGGAATTCCCGGTGGCATTTGTACAATTGATAACAATGAATCCAAGCCATCAAGAGTTTTTGTTTTTATTGGAACTCCAATAACAGGTAATGGAGTTATTGCAGCAATCATTCCAGGTAGATGCGCAGAGCCACCGGCTCCAGCAATGATCACTTGTAGTCCTTTTTCAATTGCCTGTTTCCCGTATTGATGTAAACGATCTGGAGTTCTATGCGCAGATACAATGGTGAGTTCATAAGGAATTTGGAATTCATCTAATATTTTTGCAGCATCGCTCATTACTGTCAAGTCAGAATCGCTTCCCATGATAATGCCAACGAAAGGTTTATTCATATTGTAAGCATTGCCCTTGCTTGATTTGCTTTTTTTAGACAATCTTGCATTGAATTACCAACAACAGTAATATGTCCCATTTTTCTCCCCGGTCTTGATTCGTGCTTGCCATAAATGTGTAAAGAAACACGTTTAATTTCTAACGCTTTCTCGATTCCTTTTGGGAATCCACTGCCATTTTTTTCTCCTAGAATATTTTTCATCACTGCAGCTTTTGTGAGCATAGTGACAACTCCTAAAGGAAGTCCGGTGATTGCTCGTATATGTTGTTCGAACTGGGAAGTCACACATGATTCAATTGTATAATGGCCCGAGTTATGTACTCTTGGAGCAATTTCATTCACAAGTACATTGCCGTCTTTTGTTAAAAACATTTCAATGCCAAAAACGCCCGCTCCTCTCAGGTGTTGTATAGTTTTCTTTGCAAGAAGAGTTGCTTTGTCTGCTGCAATTCTGGAAATTTTTGCAGGGGTAATAACAGCATCACACACATTATTTTTTTGAATTGTTTCAACAACTGGATATGTCATTATTTTCCCATCTTCTCCTTGCGCTATTATAACAGCAAGTTCTTTTACAAAAGGAATAAATTTCTCAATATACAATTTTCGGCCCTCTAATTTTTTAAGCCCCGAATCAATCTCTTTCTCATTTTGTATGAGCGCATTTCCCTTCCCATCATAAGCGTCTGTTCTTGCTTTTAATAATAATGGATATCCAAATATTTTTGCAGTGTGTATGATGTCATTTTTTATTCTAATCTCACGGCATTCTGCTGTGGGAATATTATTCTTTTGCAAAAACTGTTTTTGCAGTAATTTATCTTTAATGATGGTAATGGTTTGTGGCGAAGGGTGAATTTTTTTACCCTCTTTTTCTAACTGAGATAAAACTTGGTCGTTAACAAATTCTGCATCAACGGTTATAACATCAGATATTTTTGCAAGTTCTCGTATTGCCTTTTCGTCTTTATAGCCGCCGATAATTTGTTTGTCTGCGACTTGTCCAGCAGGAGATTCTGGAGTTGGATCGACGATTGTTACAGAGAATCCCATTTTTTTTGCAGCAAGCGTTAACATTTTACCAAGTTGTCCGCCACCAACAATGCCAATTCTAACGGGAGAGTTCATCGTGTAGTTTTTTTAGAAACGTTTCACATGTCTCTTTTGCGACGCCAATATATTTTTTTGGATCGAGCAAATCGTTTACATCTGTTTCTAAAAGATACTTGGTTATCCTTTTATCATTTCTCAATAATTCTGTCAATGGATTTTGTTTGTCTTCCTCAATCTCTTTATATGCAGATAAAGCGTGTCCGCGTAATAATTCGTGCATTTCCTGCCTGTTTGCGCCATTTTTTACTGTTTGCATAAGCACTCGTTCTGTTCCTGCGAATGGACCATGTTTTGTAAGATTTTTTTCAATATGATTTTCTCGAATAACCATATTGGTTACTATTACAATTTCACTAGTAAGCATTTCGTCGATTGCCAAAAACATTTCTGGCAAAAATACTCGCCTTGCTGCTGAGTCGTCGATCGTTCTCTCTAAAAGCATGTGTGCTGCAGTGTCTCTTGCAATCTCTGCAAGATGAAACACAACGCGGCCTAAAGAGCAGATTTGTTCTGATTTTATTGGATTTTTTTTGAATGGCATTGCAGACGAACCAACTTGTTTGCTTCCAAATGGTTCTTGCCATTCAGAAAACCCAGCTGATTGCATAATGCGAAAATCAAACGAAAATTTGTACAATGATTGTGCAATCGAAGACAGCGCACAAGCAATAAAATATTCGATTTTCCTTGGAGATGTTTGTCCAGTGACACTGACTGCATCGATGCCAAGTTTTTTCATAACATCGTTTTCTAACTGTAGTGTTTTTTCTTTGTCTAATAAATCCGCATAGCTTGCAGAAGTTCCTACAGCACCTTTTATGCCTTTGCCTTTAAGTTGTGACTTGGCAAACCTAAGAAGTTGCAAATCCATCAATAGATCCTGTGCGTAGAACGCAAAACGATAACCAAGCGTCGTTGGTTCGGCTGGCTGTAAGTGTGTGTATCCGATGCACGCAAGGTTTTTATACTCTTCGATTTTCTTGCCAAAACTACCAAGGAGTTCTCTGAGTTTTTGTTCGACAAGAACGAGTGATTCTTTTTCTCGCAATGCGTCTGCGTTATCTTCGATATCTTGTGATGTTGCACCAAGGTGAATTTTTCCACCACCGATTGTTGCTTGGGAAGAATACACTTTTATTTCTGCCATTAAGTCGTGACGGATTTCTTTTTCTATCTCGTGTGCCTTTTCTATGTCAACATCATTTTGATGCGCTAGTAAATCGTCGAGTTCTTCTTTGGAAACAAGTCCTTCTTTGTGTTGCGCTGTTGCTAAGGCAACCCAAACCTTTCGCCATAATTTTCGTTTATTAACTTCGGACCAAATCTCTCTCATTTCAGCGGATCCATAGCGCCAGGTAAATGGAGAAAGATAGGTTGTATAGTCAAAGTTTTTCATAAAATAAATCTTTCTATAACATCTGCAACGCCGTCGTTCTCAACTGATGGTGCGATATAGTCCGCAATTGCTTTTAGATCGTCAACTGCATTTCCCATAGCAACTTTTAGTCCGCACGCCATAAGGAGAGGGAAATCGTTCCCACCATCGCCAATGCCAATAATCTCATGTGTTTCTATGCCCAGAATCTTTGCAACTTCTAAAATTCCATGCTGTTTGGTTGCAAGAGAATGGGTAACAAGAATATCATTTTTTCCTTTGGTCCAGGAGGGTGTTGTATGTACGGCAACACCAGGAATTTGAGATAATTGAAGAGTTAATTCGTTAGTAATTTTTGGATCAACACCTTGCGAAAATACCATAAATACTTTTTCAGAAGAATGCTCGCCTGTTATAAACGGAGCATGTTTGGTCTTATTATCGCAATAAACAAAAGGGATAGCAATGTCTTTTATTATTCTCCAGAGAGCCTTAAGTTGCTTTTCTTGAAGTATATATTCTGAAATGGTTGTTTTTTTCTCTGCATCAAAAATGTAGGCTCCTCCTTGTAAGATCGATGGACCAGAAAGCCTGAGATAGTCAATAACATGAGAAACGTTTGGAATGCATCGAGAGGTGGCAAGACCTACATGAAGAAGCTTGCTCGCCTTATCCATTGCTTCGGTTACTTTTTTTGACGGCATGCCATCTCTCTTGTTGATTAGAAGTGTTCCATCAACGTCAACGATGAGTGCCTTGTATTTTTTCTTCATAAAGATCCGTATTATTGTAGTGGTCAGACTTTCGAAAAGCAAGCCAAAAGATGCTACAATTGCAGGCAAATGAAAACAGTTGTGATTGGGGTGAGTAGTGGTATTGCTGCGTATAAAACTCTTGATCTGATAGCATCTTTAAAAAAAGACGGATTGGATATTGTTGTTGTGATGACAAAAAGCGCAACAAAAATGATTTCTCCAAAACTGTTTCAAAGGGCATCTGGCAATAAAGTGTATACAGAGCTTTTTGAAAAGGCATTCAAGTATACAAGTGTTCTAGAGAAACGCACAGTTGATCATATTCAAATCGCTGATAAAGCAAATCTTGTTGTAATTGCACCAGCAACTGCGAATACTATTGCAAAAATTGCACATGGCATTGCAGATGATTTTTTAACAACGATGCTTCTTGCAACAGCAGCACCAGTGCTTATTTGTCCATCGATGAATGTACACATGTGGAACAATCCACTTGTTCAAGAGAATATTGTTAAACTGCAGAGGTTTGGTTTTGGCATTATTGACCCCACCGAAGGAGAGCTTGCTTGTGGATATTTTGGGAAAGGCAGACTTGCCGATATGCAAACAATAAGAAATGAAATTTTAAACAGACTTGCATTTGCAGATTCTTTAAAAGGAAAGCGCATTCTTGTTACAAGCGGGCCGACAACTGAAAAAATAGATGATGTTCGTTATATTACCAATAAAAGTAGTGGAAAAATGGGAGTAGCGATTGCTCAAGAGTGTTTTTTGCGTGGTGCAGATGTCTTGTTGCTTCGATCAGAACTTTCTGCAAAATCTCAAATGTTTATCAAGGAAAAAATATTCCAAACTGCAGATGAATTATTTTCGCTTCTCAAAAAAGAAGCTAAAAAATACGATATGCTTTTTCATGTTGCTGCAGTTTCTGATTTTGAGTTAACGCAGACATATAAAGGGAAACTATCGAGCAAAAATAATTTGAATTTACAATTAAAAACTCGTAAAAAAATTGTTGACGAAGTAAAAAAAATAAATCCGAATATAACACTTATCGCATTTAAAGCAGAGTGGGAATTATCTGAAGAAAAAATGATACAAGCTGCACAGAGAAAAATGGAAGAAAGTCGTGCAGATGCGATTGTAGTAAATGATGTGAGCAAGTCTGATCGAGGCTTTCAAGCGGACACAAATGAGGTGATTATTGTTTTTGCAAATGAAACTCACAAAAAAATTACACTTGCATCAAAAAAAGATGTTGCAAGACATATTGTCGATATAATTATTGCTTAAGAATCACCAATTTGTTTTCTAATGCTTTTATTTGCTTTGTAAGGTCTAATTCTCCCTCAGAATCGTTTTGTATTCTAAAGTGTTTAATCTGTGGATTTTCAAATCTCTTCGACATCCTTCTCCAGTATGACAAAGAGAGTTTAAAAGTTTTTCTTTTTAGTAAACGTTCTTCACGAATTTGTTGTTCTGCTTCTATAGAAATAAATTTTGCCTGAGGAAATGCATCAAGAAATTCTCGCCGGTATTTTTCTTTTATAAACGTTTGTGCGATGACAAGTTTTTGCTGTTTAGGCAATAATTTCTTAACACTGTCAGTAATATTTTTGAAAAACAAATCTTGCATTTCTGTTGTTACTTTTCCTTCAGCCTTAATTGTTTTATCCATCTCGATCGGTAAATCTTTGTCGCAATCATGAAAGAAGTATTCAAACTTCTTAGCAAATAGATTCCCAACAAATGTTTTTCCGGCTCCCGGGAGACCAAATAAAACAATAATCATCGTAGGTTATTTTACAAGTCCTGTTTTCAACTCGCAACTGTGTAAAACAAAGGTCGAGGTGGTACAATAGCTTCGGAAGAATTACGTTGAGTAATTAAAGTTTTACTTATGGATCAAGTCTCTGATATTCGAGAAAAAGTTGATATTGTTGCTTTACTTTCTGAGTTTATATCTCTGAAGCGAGCTGGCCGGAATTTTAAGGCAAATTGTCCATTTCATGACGAAAAATCTCCATCATTTGTTGTTTCGCCTGAGCGACAAATCTGGCATTGCTTTGGTTGCCAAAAAGGTGGGGATTGCTACTCGTTTCTTATGGAATACGAGCATTTGGAATTTCCAGAAGCGTTGCGGTTGCTTGCAAAACGCACTGGTGTCGAGTTAATTCAGTCGCAATTTTCTCAAGAATCATCTTCGAAAAAAGAAACAATTTATAAGCTCAATAAGTTAGCGTGCGATTTTTACCATTATGTTTTAACAAAACACCTTGCTGGAAAAAGAGGATTAGAATATCTGCAAAAGCGTTTAATAAAACCAGCAGTTATTGAAACATTCATGATTGGCTTTGCGCCTGGCATTGGTAATGCATTATCAAAATTTCTTGTTGAGAAGAAGAAGTTTAAAAGAGAGGATATTGTCGAAGCAGGTCTTGCAACACAAAAAGGACGAGATATCGCCGATTTCTTTACCAATAGACTTATCTTCCCACTTTTTGATCACAGAGATAACATTGTTGGATTTTCTGGAAGAGTTATCGAAGACTCCTCGACGGTAAGGTCAAAATACATTAATACCAGAGAAACGCTTGCGTATCACAAAGGCGATACTTTTTTTGGGATTCAAGTTTCTAAAAACACGATTAAAAAAGAAAATCAGGCAATGCTTGTTGAGGGAGAGTTTGATGTGATTTCCTGTTTTCAAGAAGGCATTGCAAATACGCTTGCAATAAAAGGAACTGCGTTAACAGATAACCAAGCAAAACTGTTGTCTCGGTTTGCCCAAAAAGCAACAATTTGTTTTGATGGCGACAAGGCTGGTCAGGAAGCGATTAAACGCAGTTTACCGATTTTAGAAAAACGGGGACTGAATACAACTGTTGTCATTATCCCAAATGGAAAAGATCCAGACGAGTCCATAAAAAAAGATCCATATGAATTCAAGAAAGCAATAAAAAACGATGTGGGCGTCTATGATTATTTGCTGTCTCAAGCATTAGCAGCATTTGATAAAAAAACTGCAGATGGGAAGAAGAAAATCACCGATGAATTGTTGCCAACATTTGCCGCAATCGAAAACGAGATTATAAAAGAGCACTACCTAAAAAAGCTAAGTGTTGAGCTTGACACAAGTTATGAAAGCATTAGCAAAGAAGTTGAGCGCCGAATCGAAGCAAAAGGTGTTCCGCTAATT
>CAZKLH010000053.1:0-6746 GCA_964553595.1 uncultured Gammaproteobacteria bacterium
CTTCCTTATTTTACAGTCCAATCTATTGGGCGCGATATAGAGAAAAAAGGAGGGTTTGATAATACGATATTACACAGAGTTGTTGAATTGAATACTGTTTTTAAACAGATCGACGCAAGTGAATATCCTTTTGATCAAATAAAACAGGAAATTACAGATTACGAAGGAGATGTTAGTGATTTGTTTAAAGATAGTCAGCCAACCAATAAGCTTGGAAGACTATTTCTTGAGAAGGGAGATCTTATTACGTTCCGCTTTACTTTGTCGGACGCCGTTCTTGCAGGTTTTAATCAACAAGAACAAGCTGCGCTTCGTGTTTGGAAAGATATGCCAGAGCTATTGCGGTCCGCGATTGCAAAAACCATGCCTGAATTTCCTGCGCTTTCTGCCGAGCAAATAGTAAAAATGGAAAAGGCACAAGCAATAAATGAAAGTATTGATCAATCTCCATCTCGCGAAATACATAGATTAAAAGATGAGTTGCTGGTTCAATTGTGGGAATTAGATAATCCTATGGCATCGTTGGATCAGATCCGTCAAGTTTTCGAACGCAATAATCTTCCTGTTGTTGGAAAGATTTACCGAGTTTTTGAAATTATTCACGGAGCAAAAACGCCAGACGGCAGCACTCTTTTTGATCAGATGTTAGAGGCAAGATCGACGGTAAGTCCTGAATTGAAAAAAGAATCAAGTGCCGACCGATTTGCTACTGTTTATCAAGATTTGTTACGAATGCATATTGATTCTAGTAATCCATCGCTTCGACATTTCGTGCAGGCGATGAATGATGGGGAAGGTTTAGTGCAGCAATTTGAATCATCGGGTGGAATAAGCGCTCTCACAGCCGATCAACAGCTTCAGTTAACTTATTTTCTTAATAAAATGGATACGCTCTATATAAATTCCCTTTTGGGCAGACATGCCGAAGAAAGACGGCAAAAAAGCAATCCTGATACATATAGTTTGCCATCGACCGCAGAATTGCCAGTTTCAGAGCGAATAGCACAACTTCGGAGGAATTTTCGAGTAAAGGAAGGCCAACGGTTTACTGATAGGATTGCAGAAATGTATGTGAAGCCGTTTGGATTGCGGTCTCTTGATGAGGTAATAACACACATGAAGGAAGTAAAAAGCGACGCTGATGCCAGAAACAGACTTGAAGCAGAAGCTGCGCTTGTGCAGTCCTCGGGTAAGCTGAGTGTCAAAGCTGGAGATCTTTTGAAAGGAACTCCATCGCAATATTTTTCTCAACAACTTGAGAATGGATTTGGTTGCCCAGAAGTGCTTGGTGCAGATTCAAAATCAGATGCAACACCATACGATACTGATTTGGGAATTATTTTGCAAGAAGATGTTTCTGAAGGTATTGCTTCGGCACACTTTGCATCGCCTGCAAGTGGGTATGGAGATGTGACTCTTGTAATCAGAGACCGAGGGCAGTTTGCTGGAGAAAATAAGTACGAGCTGTTCCAAACAGGCGTTGTCGGGCAACGTCATTATGGCATCCGGACTGGTTTTGCATCAGCTGAGGTTGATGCAATATTATTAAAGAGCACATTTGAAAATAAAAATTTAGACAGACTATTTCTTACGATTGCCCAGAATGGGTTTTATATTCCTGTTGCGAACTATGGGGGAACGATTGTTTTTACTCCCCAAATGTATGATGAATACCGCAAGACCTTTGCTGGAATAGAGGAATTTGACGGAGGGGGTTTGGTGGTGCGTAGAACATCTGCGCAAGAAGGAGGATATAGAGATATTAAAAAACTCGTTGCAGAAATAACAGATGATCAGCAAAATGTTAACAGGCTCTCTCAAGATATACGCACTATTATTAGCGAAGTATTATTAGAAAGCGGCATACAACTTCGTGATCCCTATGACATGAGTCTGTATGGGGCAGATCTTTTAGATGTGGGTTCTACGGGACGGCACACAAATTTACCAGGAGATCATGATTTTGATTTAACAGTGCTTTTGGATGGAAGAGATATAGCACGAATGTCGGAAGTGGCAGCGAAACTAAAAGCAAGATTGAATCCAAAAGAAGATAAATCATTTACTAATGAAAATTACATTCAAATCAGAGCGCTCGGGACTCAGGCAGTTTCAGACCAAGAAGCGTTGGATATTGATATCGCTTTAACACGACGATCCGACTTTCCTATTTTTGCGTCACATGATGCAATCGCAACAAAACTACAATGGATCCGTGACCATGATGGAGATGATGCCTATAGAGAAGTTATTGCAAATATTGTTTTGGCGAAGAAAATTCTTAAAGAGGGGCATGCATATAAAAAAGGTGATGAGCAGGATGGAGGATTTGGTGGCGTTGGAACAGAAAACTGGATTTTGGCAAATGGAGGAAATCTTGTGCAAGCATTTCAAAGTTTTTATAATGCATCGCATGTTGCAAATGGGCAAACTGTAGGATTTGAAGAATTTAAAAAAAACTACAAATTATATGATGCCGGAGTTAATTTAAAAATTTTTGGTAAACATGATAATTACAGTGAGCTTTTAAAACAAAAAGGGTACGATGCGATGGTAAAAACAATCGAAGAATATTTGAAAAAGCAAAATGCTCTCCCTGCTGCATCCGCATCAGTTCCCGCTATGGCTGCATAGAGAATACTAGAAATCAAATTGGAGATGTGCAATAATAAGCAGATGGAAAATTGTATTTTTTGTAAAATCGCCAATCATGAATTCTCAACAAAATTTACCTACGAAGACGATGATGTAATGGTTTTTCCAGATATTCATCCAGTGAAACCAGTGCATCTTCTTATTGTTCCAAAAAAGCACATCTCGGATCTGAAGGATGTTTCGGATGCCGGTCTTTTTGGAAAACTTATGAGCGTTGTTCAAAAAATGGTTGTTGAACAAAAGCTTTCAAATGCTGGCTATAGAGTGCTTATTAACGGTGGAGGGGCGCAAGTTGTAGACCATCTGCATATACATCTAATGGGTCCTCTGGGAAAAGAGGCGGACCTTCACTAGCTCTCGATTGGGTAGAGTGAATTCGTTTTAAACTCTCTTTTGGGCATTCTGCTGTGCGATTTTGGAGTATCGCATGTGCGACAATATCAGCATATGTCACCATTCCAGGAATATCAGCATGTCTGGGAGTTTGAACGTCCGTATGAATTATGCCATTTCTTGAAAGATAATCCTCGGGAATTCCATACCAATCCATTTTTTCTGCGCGCAGGTCGTAAAATGTTATATGGAAGGCTTTTGTAGAATTTGGGTTGACTTCAACTGTTAATCGTTGTGGATTTTCTGTTACTCGATAAACGTGATGTGGCGCGTTTTTTTGTATTATTTCCCACTCTTCTTGTGAGATGCCAGCGATTATAAAATAGTGTGAGCCTTCGCTTGTTGTAACTTGCCGTTGTCGTGTTGCTATCGTGTATGGTGGATGTTCTATGTGTGTCCTGATAATTTTGAAAAACTCATGAGCTTCTTCCTGATATGCAGGTCTTTGGTCAGTTTCTAACCTCCCCATAATACACGAGAATGCTATCAGGACTATGGGATTTTGTCAAGGGAGAGCCTATTTACTCCAAAGCTTATTTGCGGTACAATACAAAAGCTCTTTTGGAAACGAAAGAAAGACGTAAAGGGGGTGTTTTATCTATGGTATTTGTAAAAAAAGTTCCAGGAAAAAGTGACGATGCTCTTATTCGTGATTTTATGCGAAAGGTGTTAGCATCGGGAATTTTACCAGAAGCAAAGCGCAGACAGTTTTATTTAAAGCCGTCTTTAGCAAAAAAACAAAAACAAGAAGATGCACGCCGCGCAAAAAAGAACCTCTGGTAATGTATGGCAAAAGAAACAATTTCTGTACTGCTTTTTGTTGAAAGCAGATATAAAGTCGATAGAAAGCGAATAAAATCTACAGTGTTGCACCTTTTAAAAGAGCAGGGTATTCATGGTCCTGCAGAGGTATCGATTGCGGTTGTTGGCGACAGGAAGATGCGCTTTTTGCATAAAAAGTATAAGGGGCAAGATCGAACAACAAACGTTCTCTCATTTTCTCTTGCTGAAGGTGGAGAAACAGTATTGCCTTTGGACAACATGCTTCGTCTTGGTGACGTTATTGTTTCTTACCCAAAAATTATAGAAGAAGCTGCAGAAGAAGAGATGCTTGTAGATGACAAAATTGATGAGTTGGTACGGCATGGCGTGTTGCATCTTTTAGGAATTCACCACTAAGCGTAAGTATGGTTTTTTATCGCACATATAGGCCACAACGCATCGCAGACCTCGACAGTGATGCAGTCAAAAAAACGTTACTTGCAGTTTTAGGTGCTGATAACAATTCGAAATCCAAAGAAGATTCAATTCCTCACGCATTTTTGTTTACTGGGCCAAAAGGTCTCGGGAAAACTTCAACAGCGCGCATTGTGGCAAAAGTTGTGAATTGCACGCAAGACAAGAAAAAGCGAAAGGATGGCATTGAGCCGTGTAATGAATGCGAGCAATGTATTTCGATTACAAAAGGGACGAATGTTGACGTTTTGGAAATCGATGGCGCATCAAATAGAGGAATAGACGAAATCAGAGATCTTAAAGAAAAACTGCGACTTTCTCCGCTCTCTGCAAAGAAAAAGGTATACATTATCGACGAAGTGCACATGCTCACAACAGAAGCGTTTAATGCGCTGTTAAAAACTTTGGAAGAGCCGCCCTCACACGTGCTTTTTATTTTGTGCACAACCGAGCAACATAAAGTACCGCAAACTGTTGTTTCGAGATGTTTTCATGTGTCTTTTACCAGGGCAACCGATGAAGAGTTGGTGAATTCATTTAAAAGAATTGCGCAAGGAGAAAAAATGGAAGTCTTGGATGATGCGCTTGTTTCGATTGCAAGGCTTTCTGATGGAAGTTTTCGAGACGGTGCAAAAATTTTAGAAGAAATGATGGTTGTTTCAAGGATTGAAAAAAATGGCATAATCACCAAGGAGCTTATCGAAAAACAGTATAAAATTGTCAACATCGCATCAAATTTGTCGCAGTTTATTGGGATGTTGTCTGCAAAAAATACAAAAGAAGCGCTTCTTTTTATTGGAACACTGCAGGAGCAGGGGATAGACATGAAGTATTTTTTGGAAAGAATTATTTCGGAATTGCACGCACTATTGCTTGCTGCAGCCGGCGTTACTGTTCCATCTGTTCAAAACGGAGAAAAAAGGATGGAAATTTCAGACCTAAAACAATTGCTCGAACTTTTTGGCAAAGCATATGGCGAATTAAAATATGCAGTGTTGCCGCAGTTGCCAGTTGAGCTTGCTGTGATTATATGGGGAGAGAAAATCAAAGAAGGAGTCGCTGTTCTTCCAAAAAGTGAAGAGCAACCTGCCACAGTTAAAGTTCCTCATCAAGCCCCAAGACATACAGAGCAATCGTCTGCAGTAGTCAAACCAGTCAAAGAACAGCCTATTTCAAAAAGTGATCCTGCTTCGCAAGATCTGTGGGCACAAATACTTGCAAAAGTAAAACCAAAAAATCATTCGCTTGCCGGGGTCCTGCGGAGTTGCACATTAAAAAGCGTCGATAAAAAAACGCTTGTCATAGAAGCAGCCTATGCGTTTCATAAAGAGCGCTTGGAACAAAAAGAAGCATTGGCGATTTTGGAAAGTGTGTGTAAAGATATTACTGGCAATTCTTTGTCTATTTCTGTATTATTAAAAAACTAGTTTTTGGCTATAAAGGTGGTGATTGATTATGATGAATCCTTTTAAACAAGTCGGAGAAATTAAAAAAATGCGTGATCAGGCAATGGCTGTTCAACGTCAATTGCAGCAAGAGGAAGTAACTGTCGAAAAGCATGGTGTTACCGTACTCATTACCGGCGATCAGAAAATAAAAACACTAACAACAAACGGTAAATCCGACAACGACATTAAAGATGCAGTGAACGAAGCTGTAAAGAAATCACAAGAAGTTGCTGCAAAAAGACTATCGCAAATGAGCGGTGGATTAAGTGGACTATTGGGCGGAATGCAGTAATTCTTATTGATAGAAAACGAGTCACCTGATACAATTCTTTTTGTTCAAAGCTCTTATGCCAAAACAAACGAGTTCTTTTGCAAGGTCATTTGTTGATGACTATGTTATTTTAACTGGTCGAGCAAATCCAGCTCTTGCTCAAAATATTGGCAAGCTCCTAAAGAAGGAAGTTCACAATACCATTACTATTTTTTCTGATGGAGAAACGAGAATCAGAATTCCTGTTAACCTCAGGCGTCGTCAAGTTATTATTGTCCAGCCTACCGCACCACCAGTTAACGACAATGTTATCGAACTTATTTTTTTAATTGACGCTGCAAAAAGAGCCTCTGCAAGTGAAATTATTTGTATCGTTCCATACTTTGGATATGCCAGACAAGACAGGAAAGAGATGCCGAGAGTTCCGATTAGTTCTTCAGTGATTTCTCGAATGATAGAAAACGCTGGAGCAGATGCGATTTTAACAATAGATATTCATTCCGAGCAACAAGAGGGCTCTATTTTTGGTCCGTGGGATAATTTGTATGGCAGTTATACACTTATTCCAGAAATTAAAAAACGAAAATTAAAAGATTTGGTGGTTGCTTCTCCTGATAAAGGTGGTGTTAATAGAGCAACTGGGTATGCCAGACTGCTGGGTGCCGAAGGTATTGCAATTGTCTATAAAGAACGGGATGTGCATTTGCATAATTCTTCAGAAACATTAACTATGATTGGTGATG
>CAZKLH010000054.1:0-6653 GCA_964553595.1 uncultured Gammaproteobacteria bacterium
ATTGATCTTCTCTCTGCAAGTACTATGGCAAAAAAAGCCGCACTAGAATCGAAACTTGCAGGCTACCTCGCAAAACCTTTTCAGGTTGATTCGTTATTTACTATTGTGCAGAAATTTATTGGATGAAAATTTATAAGTAGTATGATATATTGCTGGAATGAATAAAATCTTGGTTGTTGAAGACGACAAGACAATAAGAGAGTGCATAGGAGATTTTTTGATAAATAAGGATTATCTTGTAGAATCTGCTGTCGATGGCGCACAGGCATTAGAGCTTTTTAAAAAATCTCCTCCTGATTTAGTCATTCTTGATTTAGGCTTACCTAAGCTTACGGGGGAATCTGTTTGTATAGAAATAAAAAAAACAAATCCTGAATTACCAGTAATTATTCTTACTGCGAAAAATCATACAACAGACGTTTTGAAAGGATTTCGTCTTGGAGCAGACGATTATATTAGTAAGCCATTCGAGCTCGAGGAACTTTTTGCAAGAATAAAAGTAAAGTTAAAACATACAGAGCAAGATGCCCTTCAGGTACGAAATTTAACGGTTAATATGAAATGCCTAGAGGTTTTGAGAGATGGAAAATCTATAACACTGAGTCCTCATGAGTTTAAGCTTTTGCATTACTTGATGAGTAATAAAGGAACCGTATTGAGTCGTGAAATGATTTTAAATAGAGTATGGCAATATTCATATGATGTTGACAGTAGGGTTGTTGATGTCTATGTAGGATATTTACGTAAAAAAATTGATTCCGGATTTGATAAAAAAATGATTCAGTCTGTTCGAGGGTTTGGATATACCATTAAAGAATAGTCCTCTTCTTTCTCTTTTCATACACTTTTTTCATCTAATTTTTGTTGCCTCCATGTACTATTTCGTCTAGAAAAGTATATGAAGAAATATGGAAAGAAAGCACAAGAAAAAGTGAAAAAGACCATGCATGAATATAAGCAGGGAAAGCTTTATAGTGGCAAAAGTAAAATAAAGGTAAAAAGTCGTAAGCAAGCGATTGCAATCGGCTTATCTCAAGCAAGAAAAAAAGGAATAAAGGTTCCGAAGAAGAAAAGGAGGTGAAATATTTATGACTATTTTGTTTTGGGTGTTTCTCGGTGGATTATCAGGATGGATTGCATCTCAGATTATGAGGGATGATGCTGGGGCTATAGAAGATATGATCTTGGGAGTCATCGGAGGATTCTTTGGAGGCCTAATGATGAACTCGGTTGGCGCTACAGGAGTAATCGGATTTAATCTTTATAGCGCTACAGTCACAGTGCTTGGAGCAATCTTGGTAGTTTTCTTAGGACGATTGATGCGTCTTGAGTAATATTATGAGAGATAGAGAAAGGAGGTGAATAATAAAAGATATGAAAAATAAAGGGATGTCGCCAATTCTTGTGGGAGCGGCCGGAGTGGCAATTGGTATAACAGCTACTACACTTTCCCAGAAAGAAAATCGAAAGAAAATAACCGATAGTTTAGAGAAGGCAAAAAAGAAAGTAGGAGAAATTGCTGATCAGATAGATAAGTCCTCACATGATATTAGAGTGGGTGCAAAAGAAATGAAAAGGAAAATTGATGAGGGAACCAAAAGACAGAACATAAGAAAGAAAAAGTAATAGAAGGCGTTTTACCTACTTAAGGATCTAAGAAATTAGATCCTTAAGTAGTATTTTATTTTACTGGCGCTTTCCAAACTATAAAGAAACTATCTACTACCGTCTTTAATTGATCATACATATTTCTTATGAGATAAAAAACACTGTCCACATAATTGCTATGTAGGGTAATAGTTTTTTTGTTAATTCTTCTTGTTTGAGCTGGGTATATGTGAGTTATTGTTAACGTATTCATATGCTTATATTCTAAAGAAGGAAGGTAAAAAATAAAAAAAATAATGGTAAGAAAAAAGAAAGAAATAAAAACATATTTGATTGCTTTTGGATAAAATTATAGATATAATGGATGAACCGCAGATGCAAAGCAAAATATTCTACAGCTCGAATTTTTTTAATCTTTTTATTAACAAGCAAAAAGATTCTCTTACAGATTCAGACACAGAAATTATTCTGCAAGTACATTCTCGGTGTGTGAATACAAGAGATATTCCCGATACCTTATCATTTGTTAGTAAATATTGTCCTCGAGTTTTAAAGACTGAATGTTTTAACGAAAAAAACCTTCCATTTAAAGACGAGATTAAGGCAACAGAAATAGGTCATTTATTCGAACACATATTGCTTGAGCAATTATGCCAGTTGAAGAGCGATCTTGGCTTCAAAAACGTAGCATTTAATGGTCGTACAGATTGGGATTGGGGAAGCGATTCAAGAGGAGTATTTCATATTTTTATCGACATTGTAAAGCAAGACTACATATTTTTTGGAAAGGCGTTAGATAAGACAATAAGGCTAACAGAACTTCTTCTTTCAGATACTTCACTGAGACTTACAAAATACTCTTATAAGAGTATTTAATTTTCAACAAATTACGGACATTCTGCCCAGGAATGCCCGTAATTCTTCACTTCTATTGTCAAAACTCTTTATTCTTGATCAAAGGTACTGCCACGTTCTTCATCGTTTTCTAGTTCGTCAATTTCATCTTCATGAACAGCTCTTCCCCCTTTGGACGATTTTTGACTTTGTTCACCATTCATCGAACTAGAATCTTGTTGTCCATACTGATCTTCAGAGTTTTGTTCATTTTTTTTCTTGTCCATCTTGTTTCACCCCCTTTCTTATTTGCTTTATGATATCGAAGGGTAATAAAGATGCATGCATAAATATGTAAGAAAAAAGAAAGGATCTAGTTGTCTATACTGAGCATTCATGAAATTCATGCTATAGTAGTACCGTGATTAAAAATATTCTTATCATTTTTTTTGGGTTCCTTATTGGCTGTTCTGTTTGCTATTGGGTAATTTTTTATACGCCATTGTTTTCTCTTAGGCAATCGCAAAAAAATTCCCTTATTAATCCATTGGCGCCGGTAAAAAAACAAGTTATTGGTTTTTTGCCATATTGGCTTGTCGATAAAGCAACAAGTGAAGATTATAACTCGATTACTATGCTTTCCTATTTTGGCTTAACAATAGATAACGACGGAACAATTCTAAAACTCGCAAATCCAACCGAACAAGAGCCTGGATGGACAGCGTTGCAATCCGGAAAACTCGACACTGTTTTTTCGAATGCCAAAAAAAATAATTTGCAGCTGTCTCTTTTGGTTTTTTCAGGAACCCCCGATTCGATAGGAATGTTAATAGATGATCCAATATCGCACGCAAAGAATCTCGCAGATGCTGTTATTCCTCTTATGAAGCATTATGGTTTTACTGATTTAAATGTTGATATCGAAGATATTCATGAAGCGTCCGCTGAAGCAAGAACGCATTTTACACAGTTTGCAAAAACAATCAAGGAACGCTTAAATACTGAGCATGCAGGAACTTTAACAGTAGATATAAGCCCAACGGACCTTATTAAAAACGATCTTATTGATCCGTTGGCAATTGGTCAAATTGCAGACAATGTTGTGATTATGACGTATGATTACCATTTTATTGGCTCGTTTGTTACTGGTCCTGTTGCGCCAATCTCTGGTGCGGGTACAGTGGCAGAATTCGACACAAATGTTGCAATTCAAAAAGCATTGGAAATTATGCCCGTGCAAAAAATTATTCTAGGGGTTCCTTTGTATGGGTATGAATGGGAAACAATAGATATTCTTCCCCGCTCGGCAGTTATTCCACAAACGGGTTTAATTGCAAGTAATCTTCGGGTCGAAGAGCTTTTGTCGTCTTGTGCAACATGCAGTGCAAATTTTGATACCGATGCGAAAGAACCATACGTAATTTACAAAGACGACTTTACTGGAACGTATCATCAATTATTTTTTCCAAACGAGAAAGCGGTAAGCGAAAAAATCGACTTTGCAAATAGCAAGAAATTGGGCGGTGTTGCTTTGTGGGCCCTAGGAGATGCAAACACTGATTTGCTTTTACCTTTAAAAATATATAAAAGTCAATTTGTTATCGGCTATTAAGTATTCGTGTTCTTCTTGTATCATCAAAATACTCGAGCGTTTTTCCTTGCGAAACTGAAACTTTAGTTGTGACGTTTTGAGAGTCATTAAATGCTGCAGTTATCGATCCAGAATTTACAGCCACCGAGACAATATTATTATCAGTGTCGATAGAAATAGTAATATCGCCACTTTCTTGTTTTATAAGCATGCCGAAGGTTCTTACCGAAAGAGGATCATCTCCTGTTTTTTTGTATTCAACAATCCCTTTGTTTTGAGCAAAAACAAGATTCACAGGAAGTGTTTGGATGATATCGAGTTCTGAATTAGGAAAAAGAGTCACAGTGCAATCTTTTGCAATTTCAAAAGTGATTTTGCCATCGTCTTCTGTTTGCAAACCTTCTCCTTGTTGTAAAAATCGAGGGGAAATAAGACTCGCTGGCATTGTTGCAATTCGCGATTGCCAACCAACGTGTCCAGAGAGCGAAGTAATAATTCCTCGAAGAGATTCGCTTGGAGCAATATCGAGAACAAAGGGAACTGTTTTAGAAATCTTTGTTTGCGGAGTAATAATATCGTTGTTTTTTGTATTTTGTGAAACTGTTATAGCTACATAGATTCCTACAGCAGCAATTCCCAAAAGACAACTTATAAAAAATAATAACACGCTTTTCATGTCCTCCTATTGTACCTTAGTTTCTCAGAATGCAAAAGGTTATTGACATCTTATTTTTCGTGCTATACTAAATATATGAGAGGGTTTTTGCATATGGCGATTAAATCTTTACTTATTACTGTAACGATTTTAGCAATTGCTCTTCTTGCAGATCATTATCTGATTGCCTCAAACAGTTTCTCAGAAAATCAACCAAATTCAGGTTCGAATGGTGCAAGCTTAAATCAAGATCAAACGCAGCCAGTGCAAATCACCCCATCGGTTCAGGACAATTCGGAAACATCTCCAGACGGAACAATGAAAGTAACTATGGAAAAGAATAAAAAGAATTCTCAAAATGACTATTCGTTTTTTGTTTCCGATGCAAAAGGTGATAAGAAACAACTTATTTACACCACGTCTCTTCCTAACTCTGAAAGTTTTTCGGTTCCCCACAATGCCTGGTCTCCAGATAATACTTATTTGTTTATTCAAGAAAATCTCGCAACCACTTCCTCAGCACTTGTCTTTAAAGCAACAGGAGAGCCGTTTGCAAATAACACTCCTTTTTTAGATGTCGCATCACTTTTCCTACAGCATAATTTTCCATCTGCTTATAAAGAGACTACTGGCTGGGATTCTCCAACGCTTCTGCATGTCATGACAATTACCGATCATGATACGCAAGGATCTTCGTATTGGTTTGAAATTGGAAACAATTCATTCCAGCAACTTTCAACTCTTTAAATTCGATTCCCCTCTCAAAATGTGATATAAATCAGATAGAAAATGAAAAATGTTATTATTTTGCATGGAACTGGCGAAACGAAACATTCTTTTTGGTATCCTTGGTTAACTTCTGAGCTTGAAAAAAAGGGATATAGTGTTTCTCTTCCCAAGCTTCCAGATTCCGATGATCCAGATATTAAGAAGTGTTTGCCAGTCGCACTCTCGCAAATGTATGCTCCAGAAACCGTATTGTTAGGTCATTCGTCAGGATGTCCATTGCAACTGAGCGTATTGGAAAATATTACTATAAAAATAAAACAGGCAATTTTTGTCGCTGGATACGTTAGGTCTAATATTGAGGATGTAAAACCTAAGCTTATTTTGCAAAAATCATACAATTGGGAAAAGATCAGGGATAATGTAGAAGATTTGATTTTTATTAATTCCGATAACGATCCATGGGGTTGCAATGATAGTGAGGGACGATATATGCTCGATAAAATTGGAAAGGGAAAACTTATTGTTATGAAAGGGGAGGGGCATATGGGCTCGGAAAAATTCAATCAGCCATATAAACAATTTCCATTCTTGCTAAAACTTATCGATTGAGCTTGAATAATACCACCTCTTTAGCTACAATAGATGCATGCTGAAAGCAGTAACCCCGCAAGTAAATTTCCCGCAATTAGAAGAAGAAATTCTTTCGTATTGGAAAAAAAACAAAATTTTTGAAAAGTCTGTTGATAAAAAAGCTCCAAAAGGGGATTGGACTTTTCTTGATGGTCCGCCTTTTGTTACCGGTATGCCTCATTATGGAAGTCTGCTCTCAAGCCTTCCAAAAGACGTTTTCGGCCGCTATTTTACCATGAAAGGGTACCATGTTCGAAGAGTTTGGGGATGGGATGGACACGGGTTACCAATCGAAAATAAAGTAGAGGGAGAGTTAGAAGTTAAAAGAAAAAAGGACATAGAAGAAAAGATAGGAATTAAGAAATTTATTGAGCGATGTCTTCATTATGTAAATCAGATTTCCAGCGAGTGGGAGTGGTATGTAGATCATATCGGGCGTTGGGTTGATTTTAAAAACGCGTACAAAACTTGGGACATGCCATACATGGAATCTGTGATGTGGGTGTTTAAGCAAATGTATGAAAAAGGGTTTATCTACAAGGGACTAAAAGTTTCTTTGTATTGTCCACATTGTGCGACGCCTATTTCTAATTTTGAAGTTGCAAT
>CAZKLH010000055.1:0-6621 GCA_964553595.1 uncultured Gammaproteobacteria bacterium
ATTTACGATTTCAGGTAGTATATTTGGGCCTTTGCTAGCTCAGGGATTCTATCCTGGGGACTATGGAGTAACAGGATTTGACAATGTATCCGTTACAAATACTCTGTTTATTAATGCAATTGGTGCAAATATTAACAGTGATGGAAATAATTCCCCAACTAATTGGGTCATTCAAAATGTAACCTCATATTTAACCGATGGACCCAATCCATCAGAATCTAACCATGGTGGTTTTGACTTAACGGGTTCTGGTTTTACTATCTCTAATATTATCTATAACGGAGGATATTACTCGGCTCCTAGTGGCACCTCGGTCTCAAACGTTGTCTATTACAAGAGTGATCCAATCCCTAATGGAGTGAATACTAACCCAACGTTTGTTAACGTTCCGAGTACAAACGCTCCATTATATTCCGCATTGGCGGGATCAGATTTTACATCAACCTGCTCACAATGTTCGGGGAAAGGATCATCTATTCACAAGGTGCAGGATCTTTTAAATCAGATCGATTCGCTAAACAGCACTAATCCATAAAATATTTAGAAGACATCCACACTTTCCTTGCTGTCCGCTAAATTGCACCCTTTACTTTTTTAAAAATATTTGAGTATGATAGTAAAAGAATAACGCAATGAGATACAAACCAAAATCGAGGAAAAGAGTTAGTAAACACTCAGTAAAAAACAGCGTTATATGGTTTGTTGTTAGCATCTGCGCTGTTTTTTCTCTTCTTTTTGTTTTACCACAATTTTTGACACCAAAAAGTTTCTGTGCAAATTCGATAAGTTGCATTAAAGACTTAAGTGGATCGTTTCAATCTAACGAAAATACTGGAGAATTTTTAGGGCATTCTATTCAAGTTCCACAATTGTATCCTCAAGATCGATATATCTCTTCGGTTCTTGGCGACTCAAACGCTCCAAAAGTCATTAAAGTCGACTTAACTAACCAAAGACTCTATGCATACGAAGGCAATCAAATGGTTTATAATTTTTTAATCTCTTCGGGCAAATGGGGAAAAACGCCTACGGGAACATTCGCTATTTGGATAAAACTGCGCTACACGCGAATGGTTGGAGGTAGTGGAGCAACATATTATAATTTACCCAATGTCCCATACACAATGTTTTTCTACAACGATCAAATAGCAAAGTCGCAAGGGTTTAGTATTCATGGTGCCTATTGGCACAATAATTTTGGACATCCAATGAGCCATGGATGTGTGAATATGCGACCAGACGAAGCAGAACAAATCTTTAATTGGGCGCTTCCTGTATCTGATGGGTTTACAACGTATGCCTCTGCAGATAGTCCGGGGACAACTGTAATTATTTATGGACAAGCTCCAAAATCTTAACTTATCGAGCCATAATATCGGGACAACCACGCATTAATCCATCGGTATCAAGACCATATCCTTCTACCCACAAGTCTTCTGCAATAGTAAACCCAATGTATGCAATGTTTAGTTGCTTTTCTCTTCTGCTTTCCTTAGACAACAACGTGCATATTTTTACAGAAAGTGGATTTTTTTGTTTCATGTGAGATGTAAGAAAATCGAGAGTAATTCCGGTGTCTACGACGTCCTCAACAATTAATACATGAGCTTCTGTCAAAGAATGAGAAATATCTTTTAGCACAAGAGGTTTTCCAGAACTCATCTTTTTATTGCCATAACTTGAAATTGCAACAAAATCAATTGTCGTATCGAGGCTTTTTTTCCAAAGTGCACGCTGTAAGTCTGATGCAAATATATACGCCCCACTTAATACACAAACCAATACAACCTTTTTCCCTTTGTAATCTGATGCGATTTGTAAAGCAAGCTCGTCTATTCGCTTTTGAATAACTTGCGCAGAGAAAAGTATAGTACTCATCACATATAGTATATCATTTTGTACATCCTATAAAAACAGTGCTATACTGAAAAAATGGTAGAGGAAGCAAGGCATGAAGCCCAACGAGATATACAAGGAGAAATTGATGGAATTCGTCACGATCTGCTTGTAAAGTATGGTCCGCACATCCTCGCTGAAGGTGTAGATGAAAAAACGCTAAGAAGAATCGTTGCCGGAGCAACAAGAAATCTCCAAAGACAACTACCGCGTGGCTCTGTTATTCCCTTTTCTCCTTTGGTTGGTCAAGCAGAAACTAGATCGCCTGAGTCCGTTTTCACGGATCAGTTAGCAATCAAATTTAATCAGGACTGCGGAGGAAAAGAAGAATTATCCGCTACAATGACCGATTTCTATGTCGCACTTGATCCACAAAGGCAAAAACGCGTCTTTGTTCCCAATAGCACTATCAGTCTGCCAGAGGGATATGACACATTTATGAATAGCGTAGATTCGCATACAAAAAGGCAAGTTTCTACGTTGTTTGGAAAACTTCATAACTATGGAGTAAAGATAGCAAGAGAACCAATAACTGTGACTATTTTGAGAACATGCGGATCATCAGAGGATATCATGACAAAATATAATCTTAATAAACAAGAATCTGAATTTTTATTCACTGGTTTTCGTCCACGACCTCAAATAACTCAAACATCTTCTTAGGAACCCTCTTCCCCTTTTATTTTTGACTAATTGCTTCATAGCCACTAATTGCGTATAATAAAAGTTCACCAAATTCATAATGAATAGTATAGACACAATAAAAATTAAAGGAGCACGGGAGCACAATTTAAAAAATATCGATTTAGAAATCCCCAAAAACAAACTAGTGGTTTTTACCGGGCTTTCTGGGTCTGGAAAATCTTCACTTGCTTTCGACACAATTTACGCAGAAGGGCAACGTAGATATGTCGAGAGTCTCTCTTCGTATGCCAGGCAATTTTTGGGAATCATGAAAAAGCCAGATGTCGATGTTATCGAAGGGCTTTCTCCAGCAATTTCCATTGATCAAAAAGGGACTTCACATAACCCTCGATCTACTGTTGGAACAGTAACAGAAATTTACGATTATTTACGATTGCTTTTTGCCAGAGTTGGTCATCCTCATTGCCCAAAATGCGGCAGAGAAATTTCTAGGCTTTCTAAAGAGCAAATCGCCCAGGCAATCTTCGACCTTCTTAATAACGGTTCTTTTGGTAACAATCCGCAAGGGCTGCGAGTGCTTATTCTCGCTCCTTTGGTAAAAGATCGAAAAGGTGAGTATGTCGAATTATTTGTTGATCTAAGAAAACAAGGATTTAAAAAAATCAGGATTGATGGGCAAGTATTTAATTTATCTGATGAGTTTGTTTTAATTAAAACTAATAAGCACAGCATAGATCTTATTGTTGATCAGATTATGCTTTCAAAAAAAACCGACACACTTCGAATTACTAATGATGTCGAGCAAGCTCTCCGGTTTGGCAATGGAGAAATGACTGTTTCTATTATTAAAGATAAAGGATTCACTATACCAGAAAAGCCAAAAGAAATGGAAGATCAGTTGTTTTCAGAGAAATTTGCGTGTCCAATTTGCAATATCTCGATTCCAGAAGTTGAACCAAGAATCTTCTCGTTTAATACGCCCCATGGTGCGTGTCCAACATGCAACGGTCTAGGAACACTTTTGACTGTAGATAAAGATTTAGTATTTAATGATAACCTTTCTATTAACGAAGGGGGAGTATTGCCGTTTTCTAACGTTGGTGATCAAGATACATGGTTTGCAAGGACTTTTAAAACATTCTGCAAGGAGAACGACATTCCCATAAATAAACGGTTGACCGAAGTATCACATGCAAAGAAACAGTTACTTTTGAATGGAACTGGGAAAAAAGAATACGAAGTAGATGGACAAAACCGATGGGGGAGAGAAACGAGTATTTCTGAGCCTTTCTTGGGAGTTATCGATGAACTTCGTAAGCGCCACATAGAGAGTGATTCTATGATGATCAAAACGCAGGTGGAGAGATTTATGCGTTATGAAATATGCAGTGATTGCAATGGCGGGAGATTAAAAAAGGACGCACTGTTGGTAACTCTTGGTAAGAAATCTATTGTTGACGTATCACATCTTTCTATTTCGAATTGTCTTGATTTTATTGGAACAATAAGCAGTCAATTATCGGAGCGGGAGAAAGAGATTGGCAGACTTGTTATAAAAGAAATCATTACAAGGCTACAATTTTTGGTCGATGTTGGACTCGATTACTTAACACTCTCACGAGGCGCACAAACACTTGCTGGAGGTGAAGCGCAACGAATACGACTTGCTTCGCAAATTGGGAGCGGACTAACTGGCGTTTTGTATGTGCTTGATGAACCATCAATAGGATTGCATCAAAGAGACAATGCAAAACTTATTGAAACATTAAAAAAACTACGAGATCTAGGTAATACCGTCCTGGTAGTTGAACATGATCAAGAGACAATGGAAGCATCGGACTTTCTTATTGATTTTGGTCCAGGAGCAGGCCTTGGTGGTGGAGAAATTATTGCAAAAGGAACTCCAGAAGAAGTAAAACAAAATCCAAATTCGATTACCGCTCAATACCTCTCGGGTAAAAAAAAGATTAAAATCGCTCCAAGTCGAAAAAAAACGGAAACCTTACAACCACAACTAAAAATTGACGAGAAAATTCTCACAATACATAATGCCACAGAGCACAATTTAAAAAATATTACTGTTTCTTTCCCTCTTGAAAAACTCATTGTGGTAACTGGTGTTTCTGGTTCTGGAAAATCAACATTAATTAACGATATTTTGTATCACAGTCTTATGCAAAAACAAAACACATATCATCGGGAGAAACCTGGTGCAAATGGTGGAATTAGTGGCGAAGAACACCTACGGCATGTGTTTTTAATTGACCAATCACCTATTGGAAGGACACCAAGGAGTAATCCAGTAACCTACACTGGTGCATTTACTTACATTCGGGATCTTTTCTCAAAGACAAAAGAAGCAAAGGTACGGGGATATGGTCCAGGGAGATTTTCGTTTAATGTGCGAGGCGGCAGATGCGAAGCATGCGAAGGAGAAGGACAAATAAAAATAGAAATGCAATTTTTGCCAGATGTGTATGTTGTGTGCGAAGTATGCAATGGGCGCCAATATACTAGCGAAGCTCTGGAAATTTTGCTTCATGGAAAAAATATTTCAGAAGTGCTTGCCATGAGCGCAGAAGAAGCATTATCGTTTTTTTCTTTTGTACCAGGACTTTCTCACAAATTACAAACACTCTGTGATGTTGGATTATCATATATGAAACTTGGTCAACCAGCACCAACGTTGTCGGGTGGAGAAGCACAAAGGGTAAAATTGGCAGCAGAACTTTCCAAACGAGGGAAGGATAGTATTTATCTTCTCGACGAACCAACCACCGGCCTTCATTTTGCAGATTTAGAAAAACTTCTTTTTGTTTTACGGGGCCTTGTTGATTTAGGCAATACCGTCGTTGTTATCGAGCACAATTTGGATGTTATAAAAAATGCAGATTATATTATCGATCTTGGCCCTGAAGGCGGAGAAAAAGGTGGGCAAATTGTCGCAACAGGAAGCCCTCTTGATATTACAAAAAGCAAAAACTCCCATACTGGACATTTTCTTAAAAGAGTATTATAAAAAGAATACATGATGAAACGCCTGCCGCTGTTTGTATTTCTTTTCCTTTTTTTATTTTTTTTCAAACATCTTACGGCATTTGCCGACTCCAATAATTTCTCTATTTCAAGTGATGTAACGTATCAAGTATCCGAAGACGCAACAACTCACGTCACAATAAAAAATACCCTTACGAACAAAACTAGTAAATACTATGCATCGTCTTACAATATTAATCTTGGACTAGAAAATATAGACAATGTTACTGCTTCGGATACAAGAGGCAACATCGATCCACAAGTAATTACAACCAACGAGGGAAAAAGTATTACTGTTCCTTTTAATGCAGTAGTAACAGGACTCAATAATTCACTTTCGTTTACTTTATCGTTTGACACAAAAGATATTGCACAGAAAGAAGGATCTATTTGGGAGATTGATATTCCAGGACTCGCTGATGCAAATACGTTTCAAGATTTTTCAGAACACGTCACTGTTCCACGCTCATTTGGTAATCCGTCGTATATAAAGCCATTTTTAGATCCGCAAAAAACAAACCAAACAACCATTACTTTTACAAAAGAGCAAGTACAAAATTCAGGGATTTCTATTGCCTATGGAAACAAGCAAACATACAGTTTTACCCTTATTTATCATTTAAAAAATACGAATTTATTCCCTGTTAGAACCGAAATAGCAATTCCTCCAACAACATCTTATCAAAATGTATTAATTGACAATATAAAACCTGCACCATTAAATGTGTTAAAAGATGAAGACCAAAATTGGCTCGCTCAGTATCGCTTGCTCCCATCAGAAAAAAAAGATATAGCAGTAAAAGGGACTGTGGAACTTTTTTTATACCCAAAAAAGGAAGATCTTCCTCAAAAGGATATTGCAATATATACTGCTCAAAAACCATACTGGGAAATATCTGATGGCAAAATTAAAAAACTTGCAAACGATTTAAAAACTCCACAAGCTATTTACGACTATGTTGTTTCAACGCTTCGATATGATTATTCCAGAGTAACCGATGAAAAACCAAGAATTGGAGCAGTTGAAACATTAAATAACCCCAA
>CAZKLH010000056.1:0-6596 GCA_964553595.1 uncultured Gammaproteobacteria bacterium
TTCCTTGCAGCTGCTGATTCAGCAGTACGCATTACTTGGTCTCTAGATTCCGCAGCGCACGGCCCAGCGATAATTAATCTTTCTTTCATAAAATTCACCCCCTCTCAATTATATTTAGTTTTTTCATTCTTTAATACATTGCTTACCTCAAGCGTCCTAACGTTGACCGACTAATGGGTCGATCGAGATCAATTCTATTTCCATTATTCCTGATACTTTCTCTATTTTGACTATCGATTCGTAGTTTTTCTCTTAGTTTATAACGTTCTACTCGAGATAGGGTTCTAGGCGCTTTTTTCAACAGCGGTTTTCTCGATGGTTTAGTTTGCGTAGACAACCCATCGGAATCTTCATCGCAATCTGATTGGTATGGTCTCGGGGTCTTGCCATTTGGTAGTTCAGATTGGCGATCTCCAGTAAAGATTTCACCAGTTGTTGGTAAAATCGGTGATAAATGCTTTTCTCCATAGATTCCTTCTGCAACATTCTCACTCACTTTTGGCTTTGGAAATATTACGGTTACTGTCCCTCCATTCCATATTTCTTCAGGACATACGTTGTCTGGAGATGGAATGTTCACAGCATGTTCTAGTTCGCAATATTTTTCTTTCATATTTTCTGTAATTTCCAGTAGGAAACTAACCATAAAAAAACCTCCCGTTTGGGAGGTTGTTGTTGTCTTATTTCTTTAGCGTTAAGACACGAACATACCTCCCGTTAAGGAAGCATAGCTAAAGAAATAATATGTGTTTGCTTTCGACATTTGGTTTATTCTATCATGCGTTTTTGGTGCTGTCAATAATTAAGTTTAAATGAATTCATCTTATTGGCAAGACAGAGAAAGGCTTACTGGTCTTTTCTTTATGTAAGACTTATACTGTTTTAATCTGGCCTTATCGCATGAGTAAGCAAACTATTGGAAAAAGGAACAACGGCTTTAATTTAAAAAATATTTTTGGGAATTTGTGGGTACGCGTAATGGAATATTTGAGCGCGCGCGTGTTTCTGGATGTTCGGGCACGGATGAAAACAGAAATTTTGCCAGGAAGTTCAGTGTTGGATGTAGGATGCGGGTCAGGAATTTTAGGGCACACATTTAGTAAGATATTCAATACTTCTATTGTCGGATATGACATAAAAGATCAGAGAAGAGTGCCAATAGAGTTTGTATCGGGAGATGGTAGAGTATTTCCGTTTCAAGATAACTCCTTCGACATTGTTCTTCTCTTTTTTGTGCTTCACCATTTGAGTGTCGAAGTGCAAGAGGAATTAATAAAAGAAGCGATGAGAGTTTCGAGAAGGCAGGTTTTGATTGGTGAAGATACTCCTCAAAATGGGTTCGAAGTGTTGTCTTGCAAAAGGCATATTAATACATACCCGATGTTCAGGAAGCATATGAAAGAGAGTGGAAGTATACGATCGAAGAAGGAATGGGAAAAGTTTTTTCTCTCCCTTAATCTTAAAATCGCCGAAGTAGCTCCCGTGTATTGCTTTAATCCTCGGCATATTACCTCAAGACATCTTTTTGTTATACAGAAGTAACCGTATCCACATCATTTCTCTTTTTCTTCACTTTTGCATAGTAGTGTGTGATTGCCTATAATAGGAAGTCGTTTTATGAGAGAGCTGCGTCATCTTTTCGGTTTAGTTTTTAATGGGGAATTAACTCAAGCGCCAAAACCGCCTGGGCTTCGTCTTGATGAGTTTGTGCTTCAAATTGATGACACTATGACGACGAAAAACGGAAGATTGCTTAATGAATTATCTGCAAGTGGTCAGGCTATTGCGCTGGCAAAAGCAAGGGGAATTTCCATGGGAACTATTCGTAGTACCCTTCCCGATTCTCCGTCTCGAGATGGGAAAACAATACATATAGATGCACTAAAGGAGATGAGGCGCGGATGGCAAGATGTGCTGAATGGGCTCGGGTGGATTAATAGTAATGTTTTTCTAGAAGATCCCCCAGAAGAGATTCCCGTGAGTTTTGCACAGGGACTTGCTGGAATAGGTTTTTCTTTACCTTTTTATCTGATGAACAGAGTAGAAAATCCGTATGGGCCTCAGGGTGAATTACCTGATGTTGTTGGTGACATTTTTAAAACGACAAATGGGATTTACGCTGTAGTTAATGGATTCGAAGCAAAGAGGGATGGTGTAGACATAGTGATTTCTGATGCGCAGCAAGTATATGCTGCTGCTGAGGAAAAAAATAAATTTCGGAGTAAGCGGTATCCTGACCGAGCTTGTCCTGCTCCAAAGGCTATGATAGTGCAAGCTGTTGACGCTCTATTTTTTAGAAAAGGTGCCAATCCTTCGGAAAGTGAGCTGCAAACAGTTATTCCAGACTATGACGGACTTGTGCGTTTTAGTTATTATTTTTTGCGATTACATTCTTTAAAATTGGGACTCGAAAAGAACCTAACAAAGATTGGAAAGGGATTAATAGAAGCACAACAGACGGGTGATAAAGCCAAAACAACAGAGCATTCAATTCAGCTGAGTAGACTTATTTTGAGTAATTCGGTAGAACAAACCAAAATTCAAGTTGGACTCAACCAAGCTGTTGGAAGAGACACAAATATCGCACCAGTTACGACACAAGACATCGAAACACAAATTGCTAACCTGCAACAACAATAGGAAAATTTTTGTTCCGAGATTTTGTTTTGTCGGTTTTAAAATTTATCTTCTTTGTCCTAAATAAATAGTTTCTGCTTTGGGTTGTAGTGTAGTTGGCTGGCCCTGTTGGTTTCCTCTGTGCATTCTGTCATACACTCTTTGCATTACTATCTCTGCACGCACTGCTTCTTGTCCTATTTGAGCATTCACTGCGTGTTCCATATCAAATGGTTTTAATTGCTCTGTCATATATATTGTCACCCCCTTTCAACAATAAAAAAACCTCCGCTTGTTTCGCCGTTTTGGCGAATCGGAGGTTGTTAAGTTAAAACTCAACCTCCGCTTACGCGAAGGTAAAGAAAAACGAAAATGTTTTTATAGATTTTTGCATGTATTAAGCCGATTTTACTCTGTCAACAATTTGCTTGAATGTTGATGGGTCGTTTACCACAAGATCGCTCAATGATTTTCTGTCAAGCAGCACATTGGCCTGCTTTAGTTTAAACATAAAAACGCTATACGAAATTCCTTCTTTTTTGGAAGCTTCGCCAATTCGGGTAATCCAGAGGCTTCGAAAATCTCTTTTTTTTAGTTTTCGTCCGTGATACGCATACGCGCCAGCATGTAAAGCCGCTTCTTTTGCAGTTTTTATAAGCCTGCTTTTTGTACCACGATACCCCTTTGTTAAATCGTGTAGTTTATTATGTTTTCTTCTTGATACGATTCCTCGTTTTACTCTTGCCATATATTAATGCTTAATAATTTTACTAAATTTATCTTGTACAAATTTTCCAAACGCTTGATACGATCTGGTTGCAGACCTATCCGAAGCGGATTGGCGAAAATTAATATTTCTTCGTTTTTGTTTTTGTGCTTTCATATTAGGCTTTTCCCATGATTTGTTTCATTTTTTTTGCAAATCTTCCGCCCAAATGGCCCGGCTCTTTTTGAGCTCTGATTCTTCTATTTGATTTTTTTCGCATAAGATGACCCTGATACTGATGCGAAAAAAGTATCTTTCCTGTTTTTGTAATTTTAAATCGCTTGTGCGCTGACTTCCTTGTTTTCCTCATGTACTTTTCCTTTCTTTTTACTTTCTGGCGAGAGAAGTGCAAGTAACTGCTTGCCTTCAAAATGTGGATCCCTATCCACCTTGCCGATGTCAGATACTGAATCTATCACTTTTTGGACAACTGTTTTTCCAAATTCCGGATGCGTAATCTGGCGTCCTTTAAACTTTACTACCAAACGCACCTTGTCGTTATTTGTTAAAAACTCTTTTGCCCGTCTGATCATGACTTCTAAATCATGATCGTTCATAAATGGTCCTAGTCTTACTTCTTTAGTTTCTGAGACTTTGCTTTTCTTCTTTTCTTCTTTCTTCTTTTTTTCTTCCTGGTATAAAAACTTTTTGAAATCTATTATCTTGGCAACAGGAGGGCTGGCTGTAGGTGCTACTTCTACCAAATCCATTCCTGCCTCTTTTGCTTTTGTTAAAGCTTCGAACTTACTTAAAACCCCGATTTGTTTTCCTTCGTTATCCAAAACGCGAAGGGTATGCGCAAAGATACGCTCGTTGGTTCGATAAAACTTTCTTTGTTCTTGTCTTCTTTTAAACCTTTTTATCAATGTCTTTTTTTACTGTTTGAATAAAAAGAGAAAGCTCTATTTGTCCTTGATCTTTCCCTTCTTGTGTTCGTACAGATACTACCGGTTTGGCAGGATCCTGTATTTCCCTGTCCCCTATTATACCTATATAGGGCACTTTTTGTAAAGTGGCTGCTCTAATCTTGGCCTGCATCGATTCTGCCCGACTGTCTAACTCTGCCCGAATGCCAGCCACATGCATGTTTTCAACGATTTTTTTAGCCTCTGCGACATGCCTATCGGCTATAGGGATAACCACAACTTGGACTGGAGAAAGCCATAAAGGGAACTTGCCTTGGTAATGTTCTGTAAGAATGCCAATGAATCGTTCAAATGAGCCAAATATGGCTCGGTGAATCATAACTGGCGTTTGAGATTCACCTTTGTCATTAATATATTTTAAATCAAATGCCTTTGGTTGATGGAAGTCCAGTTGGACCGTGGCAAGCTGCCATTCTCTTCCCAGCGAATCTTTAATATGTAGATCAATTTTTGGTCCATAAAATGCGCCATCTCCTTTTTTGTCTCCTGCCTGAATATGTTTTTTCTTTAAAACATTTTCCAGATCTTTTTCTGCTTTGTCCCACATAGTATCAGTTCCTGCTCTTTGATCTGGTCTTGTGGCAAATCGAAATTCATAGGTAAATCCAAAACTTTTATAAAATTTCTCCATAATGTCTAGGATATTTGAAACCTCTTCAAATATTTGATCTTCTGTTGCAAATATGTGTGCATCATCCATAGTAAGTTGTCTTACTCGTAGCAGTCCATTTACTTCTCCCGACTTTTCTCTTCTATGTAATCTTCCAATTTCCATTAACCGTAGAGGTAATTCTTTATAGCTTCTTTGTCGAAATCTATAAAGAATGGTAGATTCAGGACAGTTCATGGGTTTTAAGGAATAGTTTTCTGGTTTCGCATCATCTTGCTCATCTGATAATTGAAGATTGTACATATTGTGGTCTCCAAATTTTTCCCAGTGGCCTGACTGTTTAAAGAGTTCAGATTTGACCATTATTGGGGTAGATGTTTCCAAATAGCCCGCTTTTTGGGTAAGTTCTCGAATGTATTTCTCAAGCTCTTTAAAAATAATCATGCCTTTTGGTAGCCAAAAAACAGAACCGGGAGCGATATCGTCTGTGAAAAAAAGCTCAAGTTCTTGACCAATTTGCTTATGATCTTTTAATTGTTGCTTATCCATATGTGTACTATAGCAAATCTGATCTTAAATAGAAAGATTTTTTATTATTTCTTAGTCATCCGAGAGGAACTTCCAGCAGAGGTTGATCTTGTTTGTAGAGTCCAAAGTGTTGTAAAATGCCATCTCCGACTTCTTTTCCCTCTTCATGAATAACGCGTTTCTCCGAGCCGTTATTTTCGTCCTTAGATTTATAGGCAAGTGCAGTATAGAAGCTATTCGCAAGACGACTAAGGTTCTTATGTGTTCTTTGCAATGTTGAATCGTTTCCCATGCCATCCTGCAAATATTTTATTTTTTGTAGCAGTAGGTAAAAACTATCCGCGCGTTGTTGTCTTAGGGGATCAAGCAGTTGAAACGTTTGGATGAGTCTCATCTCATTCCCAGCTATGCTTAATCTTTCTGTTTGAATACTCACAGTTTTATAATTCTAGTTTATCACTTATTGCTTGCATGGCTTGTAACGACATTTCAATGAATTCGTTGAGAGGAATGCCGAGTTTTTTTTCGCAGAGTTTGATTGGCTCACGTTTTGCTCCTTTTGCAAAAGAATTTGATTTCATTCTATTCAGAATAAATTCTGTTGTGAGAGAGGAAAGTTTTTTATCGGGATGAATTAAAGCTGCTGCAACAATGAGTCCTGTTAATTGGTCGCAACAGGCAATTCCCCAGTCCATATCGGATTCTGGTTGCACATTGGTATGTTCGTATGCATGTGCTTGAATCGCATGAGCAATATCCTGTGGAATTACATCTGGTTCCTTGCTAAAAATCAACAGTCCATGCTTGTCGAGCTGATTGGTATTTTGTGCAAGTTCATAGTCTACATCGTGCAGCAGTCCGGTGATCCCCCACGTTTCTTCCTGTGTTTTATCAAAATCGTCTTTATGCAGGTGTTTGTAAATTGCTTTCATAACAACCTCGCACGATAAAGAATGCTTGATGAGATTCTTATTTTTTAAATATTTTGTCAAAAGCGCATACGCTTCGTTACTGTCCATGTCGTGATTCTATCAAATTCTGCCAATCTTTACAGTACGTGCAATCGTTGATACAATAGCAACACATTTGGGCTCATAGCTCAGTTGGTTAGAGCGTCACATTGACATTGTGAAGGTCAGAGGTTCGACTC
>CAZKLH010000057.1:0-6502 GCA_964553595.1 uncultured Gammaproteobacteria bacterium
TTTAATCCCACAACATTACAAAAACTCGCTGGTAAGCGAATGGAGCCTCCTGTGTCGGTTCCCGTTGCAGCAAGGCACATATCTGCAGATACAGCGACCGCTGAGCCGCTGCTTGAGCCTCCCGAAACATAGTCTTTGTTCCAGGGATTCTTTGTTGGTCCAAAATCTGAATTTTCGCCACTTGATCCATGCGCCCAAGCATCGCAGTTTGTTTTACCAATAAGTACTGCGCCAGCATCTTTTAATTTTTTTACCACTGTTGCATCGTATTGCGGAATGTAATTTTCCAACACATTTGACGCTGCTGTGGTTTTTATACCCTTGGTCACAAAAATATCCTTGAATGCTATTGGGATGCCCAAAAGTGGCTGCCAATCGCCATTTGTTATTTTTTCGTCTGCTTCTTTTGCTTTTCCTAACGCTTCTTTTTCGCACAATGTAATAAATGCGTTTAAAGACGGATCAAATTGCTTTATTCGATCAATGCAGGCTTTTGTGAGCTCCAAGGAGGAGAATTGTTTGTTTTTTAATCCAGCAAGTGCCTCTGTGATTGTTAAGCTGTGCAAATCCATAGTTATGTATTTTCTGAATCAAAAATTGCCTTTACTGCAAAAAGTCCGTTGTGAACTGTTTTTGCATTTGAGAGAACCTCTTCTTGTGTAAGGGAAGGAAGCGTGGAATCTTCACGAGAAACATTTTCAAGCCCGGTTACTTGGCTGGTTGGTGCAACATTTTCCGTTTTTGCTTCCTGCAATTTTTTAACATACTCAAGAATTGAAGATAATTGTTTTTCGAATTTATCTTTTTCTTCTTTAGAAAGCGGCAGATTTGCCAATTTTGCAATGTGGGAAACATCAAATGCCATAGAGTCTATTATAGAGCTATGCCTAGTCGTTTGGCAATTGTTTTGTGGGCTTGCCATTCGAGAGTGTCATCAAGAGCTTCTAATTCAACTTCTGTATTATATTTCTTTTCAAGTGCAGTTTTAATAAGATAATCTGCAAAATGAGGATTTTTGGGCAAAATTGGCCCATGGCAATACGTTCCAAAGCTGTTTTTATACATTGCTCCTTCTGTTTTATCTTTTCCATTATTTCCATATCCCACTTTTATCGTTCCAAATGGTTTTATATTATTCCCTAGGTATGTACGACCTCCATGATTTTCGAACCCGACAATGGAATTGTTTTGATCTGAGAGATTTATTTCTGGAGAAAAAACAATGTTGCCGATAAGTCTCTCTGCGTTTTCTTTTGGACTTTCTGTGTATAAATCAAAAATACCAAGGCCATTTACTATTGTCTCGTCTGCTTCTTTGTAATATTTTCCTAAAAACTGATACGCCCCGCATACATATAAGCCAGGGATTCCTGACTCGACGACTTGGGTAAACGCATTTACTTTTTCTTCAGTAAAATCAGCTCCCACAATTTTTTGTTGCTTGTCTTGTGCTCCTCCCATAAATAACAAATCACACGAAAGTAATTCTTTTGCAGCAAAACCTAAATCAAGGCGTTTTACTGTAATGTCAATTGCACGCCATTCTGATCTTTTTTGCAGACAAATAATATTTCCTCTGTCGCCATAGGTACTCATGAGTTCTGGATAGAGCCATCCAATAGTAAGTGAGCGTTTCATAAAATCTTTCTTCCTATGAGTATTTTACGAACTTCAAGCATTGCAGAATAGGTTGGGAAAACAAATAAGGTTTCTTTTTCTGGAACCTTTGTAAGCGCTTCTGTAATCCCTTTATCAAGTTCTGGGTGTATATCGACGCGTTTTATGCTCGGATTCGCGTACTTCAATCGTAGAGCCATGTCGTAGGCTCTGTCACCAGAAACCGACACATTGTCTTTATCGCCTAAGAACTTTTCGAAATCAACATCCCAAATCCACGACACGTCTCGCCCGTCTGGAATGCGATCGTTGAGTACGAAAAGAAATGATTTTGCTCCAAGTTCTTTTGCAGTCCTAAGAGACTCGTTCATACTCGTTGGATTTTTTGAGAGAAATAATTGAACAGTTTTTCCGTCAACACTTAATTTTTCTTGCCTGCCAAACGCTGGGTCAAAATTACCTACGGCTTGCTCAATTGTTTTTTTGTCAACACCAATTTGTTTTGTTGTTAAAACAGCAGCGAGCGTGTTGTACCTGTTATAGACACCAGGAAGGGGATAGATTGCTTCTTGCAGGTCGAGCTTTGGTCTTTTTAAGTGGCATTTTGGACAGTGCCAGTCGCCTAAATGGGAAAAGTACACGGTTGAAAATTCGAGTTTTGTGCCACATTGTGGACAATAAATCGTGTCTGCTGCATGCTGCAAAGTTTTCTGGTGCAATGATTTGTCGTTAAGGCCAAAATAGAACGTTTTTGCCTTTGTTTGCTTTCCAAGAAAAGCTATTTGTGGATCATCGGCGTTAAGAATAAGTGTTGTTTTTGCTGTGAGTTTTTCTGCAGTTTCTTGCCACTTTTTTGCAATTGCGTCTGTTTCTCCGTATCTGTCTAGTTGATCTCGAAAAATATTTAAAAGTATAAGGAAATTGGGTGTTAGTTTGGAAAGCACAATGGGGAGAGAGTTTTCATCGACTTCAAAAACAATAAAATCGTATGTCAGGAATCCATCTAATTTTGCATTAAGAATAAGTGACGAGGCAATACCGTTTAACAAATTTGCCCCCGAGGTATTCTGCAGTACTTTTTTACCGTTTTGCTCAAGAATAGTTGCAATTAGTTTTCCTGTTGTAGTCTTGCCATTTGTTCCGGCAACAACCACGACTTTTGCGTGGGATTTTTGCAGTATTTGTTCAACGAAATGCTCGTTAATCGATAATGCAACATGTCCTGGCCAGGTTGAGCCATTTCCAATATTCAAAACACGAGAAAGAAGTGAGACTGCTTTTCCAAAAACAATAAGAAGCGTATTAACCATGTTACATCGAACGGAGAATTTTAATCCTTTCTTCAATTGGTGGATGTGTGTCAAATAATCCGGCAAACCAGCTTTTTACATCTTTGCCTTTGAATGGATTAATAATATATAAATGAGCTGTTGCATTTGTTGCGCTACCAAGTGGCGTTGGATCTTTACTTATTTTTTCCAGAGCCGATGCCAGTCCTTCTGGGTATCTTGTGAGAAGTACGCCTGATGCATCTGCCAAAAATTCCCGTTTTCTTGAAACTGCCAATTGAATGAGTGTTGCAATAACGGGGGAGAGTATTGCCAAGACAATGCCGATGATCATAAAAATTCCCTGAGCGTTTCCACTATCTCGATCCCTGCGGAGTTTTCCTCGAAACCACATGCTTCTCATAAAAAAATCAGCAAGAAGCGCAACGAGTCCGACCAGAATAACAACAATAGACATAAGTCTGGTGTCGTAATTTTTTACATGGGAAAGTTCGTGTGCAATCACACCTTCAAGTTCAACCTTATCCAGTCTTCTCAAGATTCCTGCAGTAACACAAACAACTGCATGATTTGGATCACGGCCAGTTGCAAATGCATTTGGCGCATCTTCGTTGGTGACATAAATTTTTGGCATTGGGAGACCATCGCCGATACAAAGATTTTCTACAATTCGGAAAAGCTCTGGATTATCTTTTTTTTGAATTTCTTGAGCCCCCGATATTGCCAGAATCATTTTATCCGAATAATAATAACTGCCAAAGCTCATCATTCCAGAAAGCACAAGTGCAAAACCAACAAACGACAATCCATATCCGTTTGCCTGGGAGAAGACATAGACGAGTGTTGTGATAAGCATGGCAAACAATATCATTATCAGCCATGTTTTTGTCTTATTCGTGGCTATTTGAGAATACGTGGTCATACTGCACGTTGTTAAAACGAAACTTTTACTGGTTGCTTATCGCTTTCTCCTGCTTCGAAGAATTCCTCTTGGGTAAATCCGAACATGTTTGCAAAGAGTGAACCTGGGAAATTTACCAGTGTTGTATCGTAATCTCGAACAATCGCATTATAAAATTGCCTTGAATACGCAATTTTATTTTCGGTATCAGATAATTCTTCTTGCAATTCCGAAAAATTCTGGCTTGCTTTTAATTCTGGATAATTTTCAGATACAGCAAATAAGCTTTTGAGAGCGCCAGTGAGCATATTGTCTGATGCAGCTTTTTCTTTTGGTGTTTGGGCTTGCATGAGAGATGCCCTAGCTTTTGTAACGTCTTCAAAAACTGTTTTTTCGTGTTTTTCGTATCCTTTTACTGTTTCTACAAGGTTAGGGATTAAATCAACACGTCTTTTTAACTGTACATCAATACCGCTTAACGCTTCTTTAATTCGTACCTTACCCGTTGCGAGTGAGTTGTACACGCTCCACGCGTATAAACCAAGTATTACTATAATTGCTAAAAGTATGAGTGGCATTTGTTGTTCACCCCCTTCCAAAATGAGTGCATTTCTTACTGATTTTTAAGAAATGCTTCGAATTCATTATACGGCAATGTATTAAGAATGTCACGCTTCTGCGACCATCCTCGTCTTGCAACAGAAACTCCATATTTCATCATGTTCATGTGCTCTGTTGCGTGACTATCGGTGTTGATTATCATCTTTACACCAAATTTCGTTGCCTCTCGAACAAGGGAATCTGGTAGGTCAAGCCTTGCAGGTGAAGAGTTTATTTCTAAAGCCTTATTATTTTTTTTGCAAAATTCAAAAATTGTATGAAAATCTAATTCATATCCAGGGCGTTCGTTAAGTAATCTTCCAGTTGGATGAGATAATATTTTTGCTTTCGGATTCGATAAACCTTTTAAGACTCTTTTTGTCATTTCGTCTCTGCTCATACCAAACGAGCTGTGAATAGAAACTAAAACGGCATCAACTAATTCCAGGGATTTATTATCAATTGCCAATGATCCATCGACTAAAATGTCCAACTCAAGCATATTTAGTATTCGAATACTTTTATTACTCTTTTTAAGTTGTTCAATTTTATCTTTTCTTTTTGACATAATTTCATAAATATCTTCTTTTGTATGCTTAGAAACGCTTGGATTGTGTTCTGAAAATCCTAAATATTCGTATTTTTTTTCTTGAGCATACGCAAGCATTTCTTCCATGGTGTTTTGGCCAAGATCGTGACTCGGCTCAATAGGGTAATTTGAATGAATGTGCATATCTCCTTTTATGTCAGAAAGCTCTATTAGTTTTGGTAAGTCGTGGGCGATTGCTTTTTCTATTTCTCCAGTGTCTTCTCTTATTTCTGGAGGAATCCAGTCCATCCCCAGTGCGTTATAAAATTTTTCTTCGGAGTCGAAGTGCTCTAATACTTCTTTTCCTTTTACTTTCTTTTTTATTCCCCGCTCGGAAAGCGACATTCCTTTTGAAAGCGCATATTCGCGTAGTCGAACGTTATGATTTTTGCTTCCGGTAAAATGCTGCAGAAGCGATCCAAAACTTTCTTGCGGAAGGGCAATAAGGTCTACTTGTTTTCCTCCAGAAGCAAGTAGAGAGGCAGAAGTTGGGCCTTTTTCTATGATTCTTTCGAGTCTTGGGTATTTTACGAAATAATCAATGGCTTCTTGCGGTTTTTGTGTTGATATTGCAAAGTCAATATCACCAATGGTTGAGACCATTCTTCGTAAGCTGCCAAGTGGAACGGCTTTTGTAACAGCTTTTGATTTGGAAAGATAAGCAAGTAATTCGTCTGCAAGCTCCGAAGCAAAAGGCAGGACCATTCTTCTTGTTTTCCCTTTGCCTTTTTTAAATTCATCGATAGCTCTTATAATATCCTGCTCCGATTTTTCACCAAAACTGTCAAGATGTCTGATTTTTCCTTCTTGTGCGATCTTTTGCACATCTTCAATTACGGTTTTTTCGTTTACTAGTTTAAATTCAGTAACCAGTTTATATGCTTTTTTAGGTCCAAAGGTTGGAATATCTAAAAGTGGAAACATTGCTTTGGGAATTCCTTTTAGTACCGAATCAAAGTGTTTTACTTGACCAGATTTTATAAGTTCTTCAAGATGTCCTCGAATGGAAGGTCCAACTCCTGGGATTTGTTCGATTTTTCCTTCTTTAATAAGGTCTTTTACTTCGGTTGGAGATGCTTCGATTGCTTCTGCTGCCTTTTGGTATGCAATTATTTGAAAGCGGAACTTTTGCTGATCTTTTATAATATATGCGGCTGCAACATTTTGGAGAAGCTTCGCAATATCACGGTTGTTCATTGCCAAAAGAGCATAGCAAACCATAACTGTTTCGGCAAGGCTCAATATCTTCTATGTTTGATTTAGCCTCAAGAAGAACTTTAATCAATTGACTAGTATGCAATAATTTGTTAGGATACTTTTGCTTCAAGCAATTGGAGTTTTGGGGCCGTAGCTCAGTTTGGTTAGAGCGCTTCCCTGTCACGGAAGAGGTCGCGAGTTCGAGTCTCGTCGGCCCCGCAAAATTAGTCCTTTCCACATAGAATCTTCTCAGATATCCCTCTGCCGGAAAGGATATGTATTTATATGGCACGCACAAGAAGAACAAGA
>CAZKLH010000058.1:0-6292 GCA_964553595.1 uncultured Gammaproteobacteria bacterium
GGTGATGTGCTAGGAAAAGACGTGTTAATTGTTGATGACATGATTGATACCGGGGGGACAATTGTAAACGCTGCGAAACTGTTTTATCAAAAAGGTGCAAAAAGTATTCGAGTTGCAACAACACATGGTGTGTTTTCTGGCGAGGCGTTTTCGAAAATAGTAAATTCTCCTATAGAAGAAGTATTTATGACAGACACAATCGTGCAAAAAGAAGAGCTTGTGCGAAACAAAAAATTTACCATTGTGTCTGTTGCGCCGCTTTTGGCAGAGGCAATTAAGCGAATTCGGTCAGGAGAATCAATAAGCAGGGATCTTATCCTCTAAAATATCATGAAAATATTTAGTGGCACTGCGAATCTAACACTCGCGCAGCATATTGCACAAAAGCTGAATCTTTCTTTGTCGTCTGTTGAGATTCATGTGTTTCCCGATGGGGAAAAACGCGTTCGCGTCAACGAGTCAGTTGTTGAGCAGGATTGTATCGTCGTTCAGCCCACAGCGCCACCTGTCGACTCAAATTATATGGAGCTTTTTTTCTTGATTGATTCGTTAAAACGAAGCGGAGCACGATCGATTACTGCTGTTATTCCATATCTTGGATACCAACGGCAAGATCATATTTTTCGAGATGGTGAGGCAGTATCTTTGGCTGTTGTTATTCACATGTTAGAAACCGCCGGGGTTACCAACATTATTACTTTTGATCTCCATTCTATAAAAATTCCTGAATTCTTTACTATTCCTCTTACTCATTTGTCCGCATTGTCTTTATTTGCAGAGACGATTAAAGAACATGGTTGGGACGCGCCTTCCACCTCGGTTCTTGTATCTCCCGATATGGGTGGAATTCGACGAATAAAAATACTTTCTGAATTGCTTCATGAAATGCCAATTGCATCAATAGAAAAAAACCGGGACTTATCAACAGGCGATGTTCGAGTGGATGCTATTCATGGGGATTTGGCCAAACGGGCAATTATTGTTGATGATATGATTTCGAGTGGTAAAACTATTGCTATTGCTGTTGATGCATTAAAAGAAAAAGGTGTTGAAGAAGTTGTCGTGTTTGCTACTCACGCAGTGTTTTCAGATGAGGCGCCAGATCTTTTGCAAAAATCAGGAGTGTTGCACGTATTTGTCACCGATACAATTTTTGTGCCAAAAGACAAGCATTTTGCAAAGCTCAAGATGCTATCAATATCGAATACGGTAGCCCGTGAGGTAAGCAAAGATAAATAGTTGTTGACTAATTGGGGAATTAGCCTCAGAATAGATTCCACCTGACTTAGTTTGGGCAACAAAAAATATGAAAATTCCAAAAGCAATTCAAAACCTTATTGATTCCTTTGAAAGACTTCCTGGTATTGGGCCAAAATCTGCGCAACGGCTTACGTTTTATTTATTGCATGTTCCGCAAGCAGAATTAGATAGGTTTGCACTGTCATTGCAGAATCTTAAAAAGCAAACGATGCTGTGTTCTATTTGTTTTACCATCGGTGAAATAGACCCGTGTTCTATTTGTATGGATTCGCAGCGAGACAGGTCTCTTCTTTGTGTTGTTGAGCAGCCACTCGATGTTTTGGCGCTTGAGAAAAATGGAAAATATACAGGCGTCTATCATGTGTTGCATGGAAGAATTGATCCGCTTAACAATATTGGGCCAGATGAAATTTATATTAGTCAATTGTTGGACCGGTTAAAAACTTCAGACGAGATACTCGAGGTTGTCTTGGCAACCAATCCAACCATGGAAGGAGAAGCAACGGCGATGTATCTACAAAGACAGCTTAAAGCAAATAATCCAAATCTTAAGATTAGTAGAATAGGTCGAGGGTTACCCATTGGTTCAGACATCGAGTACGCAGACGAGGTAACCTTGCAACGCGCAATGGAGGGAAGGCAAGATTATTCATGATTACTAAAGAGCAGATTTTAGAACAATTAAAATCAGTCATCGATCCTGAGTTAAATATTAACATTGTTGATTTGGGGTTGATTTATGATGTTGCAATCAATCAAGAAAAAGGTGCGGTTGATATAACGATGACGCTTACAACTCCTGGATGCCCGCTGTCTATGGTTTTTGAGGAATGGATTCCAGAAGCAGCAAAGAAAGTTAAGGGTGTTGATATTGTTTCTTTAAATTTGGTCTGGGAACCAGCGTGGAATCCTGATAAAATAAGTGATGAAGCAAAAGAAAATTTGGGAATAATAGAATAATATGAGCAAGTCAGATCCTTTTGGAGAAGCGTTCGAGCAAGGAATTTCGATGGTTAAAAAAAGCGGAAAAGCCGCTGTTTCTGATGTTGCAAAAACAGTTGCTTCTCAATTGGGTGCAAATCCAAGTGACGCTACCGCGACTTCGCAAAAAGATCCGGCCCACCAATTGACTAATTCAACTCAACCGCAAGCTCCTCATGATGCTCAAGAGGCCCCCACAGAAAATGCAGAGGAGCAAAATAAAGAAGTGGTTAAATCGTTATATGCAAAATCAGATGCTAGTGCTAGCACGAATGCTTCGCATTCGAATAACCCAACAGCCCAAATAGCAGAAGAGCTTGCGCAGAAATATACAGAAAAATCACCAGAAGAAATCCAAAAAATGGCTGCATTGCGTCAACAATTACACAAGGAAACGTATTATGACCCAACATTTAACGCGCCAAAACCACAAGAGGAGCGGCCTGTGGAAAAAGTTGAACGGGAAAAACAGGAAGAGCAAATGGAATTGCAGAAAAAAGAAGAAGAAAAACCAGTTGCGATTGACAGGGCAAGTAAATCTACAGAAACATTCCGGGGAGCGGCGGGCTGAACCGAAGTGAAGCTTCGCTGAAAGCGTGCTGAAACAGAAGTGAAGATTTGACAAACAGTTTTTTAGATGAGAGACTTAAAGTATGGACAATCAAAATCCGCAAACTGCTAGCAGTCAAGCACCCATGCCTCAGCAATCACAGCCAGTTGTTTCCCATTCCTCATCGGCTGGACCTTCTAAAACATTTTTGTTTGCCATTGTTTTTGTGCTTCTTGTCGGAGTCGGTGCTGGCGCTTATTTTCTTGGAATAAAAAATGCTCAACCTGTAGCCGAGCCAGCAACTACCGCTCCAATTGTTTCGACACCAATTCCAACAGTTGACCCAACTGCAAATTGGCAAACATATACAAATGTTCAATACAATTTTTCTATAAAATATCCATCCACTTGGACGGCAAATGCAAAAAATAATAAGCTTCAGCTCCCAGGAGAAATATTAAAAGGTCCAGAGGGAGAAATAGATATTGTTTGGGGGAATGGATTTGGTGGAGGATGTCCCAAGGAAACGTTTAATAACACGACAACAACTGGATTTGAAGATGTTCATATCAATGGTGAAACATTGCACGGTTGTCATGTGATAAACAGTGATGGATCTGAGTCCTGGAATGCTTTTGGAAAAGAATTATCTACTATTACCGTTGAGACAAATGCTACGGTAAATACTCCGGTAAGTTCAAATAAAGCTTCGGTTATGAATATTCTTTCCACTTTTACTTTCGCCACTGCCTTGCCGACGGGCACAAGTGAAACAAACACCAATTCTTCGGCGATTGTATTATCTGTGGGACAATTTGTGAAGGACGGACAAGTGCAACAGCTTACTGTTCCAGGAGGAATGACATTTACCAAACCTGCTGATTGGACAGTAATCGCACCCGCTCCAACTCTGCCATCTACATTTATTGTGCAAGTCTCGACAACTGTTCCTAAGAAAGTGGACAATATTATTGTAAGCATTAATAAATATAACTATGATGGAAAATTAGATGTGGTTGAATGGTATAATAATACGCTCGCAAGCGATCATGGTGGTGAAATTACAGGAATAGAATCATTTGGAACGACAAACATGAATGCGCTCGTTGTAAAAGGAGATGGACAAACAACATATACGACGTACTATACTATCTACAAAACAAATGTTTTTGGGATAGTTGTTGTTTCTAATTTTGATGCGCATAACAACCAAGAAGCCACGGATTTCCTCAACAGCATTACCTTTGCTAACTAACTTCTACAAAGTTTCTTTTGGGGCCTGTGTTATAATATTTCCAAGCTCGAGATGAAGTTATATAACACATTAACAAGATCAGTAGAAGAATTTAAGCCAATCAATCCTCCTAATGTTGGTATGTATTCGTGCGGACCAACAGTCTACGACTATCAACATATCGGTCACATGAGAAGGTATGTTGGCGACGCTATTTTGCTTCGCGTTCTAAAACAGAATGGATACAACGTAAAACACGTTATGAATATAACCGATGTTGGACACCTTGTTTCGGATGCAGATGAAGGCGAAGATAAAATGGAAAAAGGTGCAAAGAAGTTTGGAAAAAGTGTATGGGATATTGCCAAAATGTTTGAAGAGCAATTCGCAGAGTCTTGCGAGGCATTACATATCGAGCTTCCCAAAGATTTAATGCATGCAACAGATTTTATAAAAGAGCAAATTGCACTCATTCAAGTTTTAGAAGGAAAAGGATACACATATCGAATTGATGATGGGATTTATTTTGATACATCAAAATTTGCAAATTACTTTCAACTTTCTCATCAGAAGCCAGAAGAGTTAAAAGCGGGCGCTCGGGTTGAGATGGTGAAGGGAAAAAATAGTGTTAGCGATTTCGCACTGTGGAAATTTTCACCCAGCGGAGAAAAACGACAAATGGAATGGGAGAGTCCGTGGGGGATTGGGTTTCCTGGTTGGCATATTGAATGTTCTGCAATGTCGATGAAAGCGTTGGGAGAAACATTCGACATTCATACTGGAGGAATAGATCATATTATGATTCATCACACAAACGAAATAGCACAAGCAGAAGCAGCCACTGGGAAAAAATTTGTAAATTATTGGGTGCATCATAATTTTTTGCTCGTTGATGGGAAAAAAATGAGTAAAAGTCTTGGAAATTTTTATACAGTGCAGGATGTTATTAAAAATGGATTTGATCCAATTTCTTTGCGCTACTTATATTTGCAAACCCATTATCGGCAGGAAATGAATTTTACCTGGGAATCGTTAGAGGCAGCGCAAAATGCACTGCAGCGATTGCGAAATGATGTTAATTCTTGGGGAAACCCAGAAGGGGGAGCAAAAGACTATGAGAAAAAATTTTCTGGTGCAGTGAATAACGATTTAAATACATCGGAAGCGCTTTCGGTTGTTTGGGAATTAGCAAAAGCGGATGTTTCTGATTCTGCAAAAGCAGCGAGTGTTTTAAAGATGGATAGTGTTTTGGGTCTTGGTTTAGGCCAAATGAAAAACGAAGAAATTCCAGAGGAAGTGCAAAAATTAGTTGCAGAACGCGAGGCGTTGCGAGCAGAAAAGAAATTTCATCTTGCAGATCAATTACGAGATAAAGTAAAGAAGTTGGGATACGAAATATTCGATGAGGCTGGGAAAACAAAAGTTCGAAAGTCGTAGAATCTCTTTTGCTGCTTCTTAAAACTCGCATCTACATAAAATTCCTCCTCTGGGGTTGACAGAAACATCAAAAAAGTATTACGCTGTATAGAGAGGAAATTATAATGCCCGTTAAGCAAAAGAAACCAGAAAAATTTAAAAAGAAAAAGACAGCGCCTGTAAAGCATAAAGCTGCTGTTAAAAAACCTTCTGCTAAAAAGAAAAAAGAAGCTGTAGTAAAGCCACCAACGGTTGTTACCGAAGTAAATCCATCAACGCCCGAAGTTTCCTCAGAAAACCCACCGTCTGTTGATCAGCAAGTCGCAGAGCAAATGCAGTCTGATGTTGCAACGGCAACACTTGCTATGGCAGCAAGTCCTTCGCCAGATGCGCAAGCAGAAACTGTTCCACAGCAAGGTGCAACTCCGGCGGCTGGAACATCCGCGTCAGCGTCAGCGCCTGCACCATCGACACCTGCAACGGAAACAGGAACTCTGCAAACTACAGAGAGTGTTCCGGCTGCAGCTTCGCCTGCGCCAGCAGTTCCAATTCAAGGAGAAGAAAATGTTTTGGTAAATCCGACTGGTGGAAAAAGCAATAAACGGCTTGTGGTATTAATTGTTATTTTAATTCTGCTTCTTGTTGCAGCGGGTGGGGAAGTGCATTTGTTATTGCAATTAAAGCATCGGCAGGAAGGCGCTATGCAAAATGCTCCTGTCGTGGCAACGCATAAGCCACTAGCGACTCCAACGCCAACAGTAGATATTACTAAATACACAATAACAGTACTCAATGGTAGTGGAATTGCTGGTGAAGCAGCAAAAGTAAAAGATATGCTTACAAAAGATGGG
>CAZKLH010000059.1:0-6212 GCA_964553595.1 uncultured Gammaproteobacteria bacterium
GTGGAGGATTTTCGGGTGGAGGTTTTGGTGGCGGTGGGGGAGGAAGCTGGTAAAAACAACATTGTTAATATTCTTCGAGTGTTGAAGTATCTCCGATTGGCAGACCGAGTTCTTTTGCTTTTAATATTCTTCTCATTATTTTCCCACTTCTTGTTTTTGGCAGTTTGTCGGTAAATTCAATTTCCCTTGGATAGGCATGACCAGCCAAGTGTTTTTTAACAAATATTTGTAGCTCTTCTTTCAGATGATCTGAAGGCTTTACATCGGGTTTTAGTACAACGAAAGCTTTTATGATTTCTCCACGCAACGCATCTGGTTTGCCAATGACGCCTGCTTCGACAACGCTACTGTGTTCTACAAGTGCGCTTTCTACTTCGAATGGCCCAACGCGTTCTCCTGATGTCTTGATGACATCGTCTGCTCTGCCGATAAACCAAAAATATCCATCGGTATCTCTCCATGCATGATCACCAGAAATATACCATCCTTTAAGAAAGTAAGATCTAAATTTCTTAGGTCGTCTCCAGATTGCCTTCATCAGAGACGGTGAGTTCGGTTTGAGAGCAAGATTGCCTTCTTTATGAGGAGGGAGTATATTTCCTTCGTCATCAACAATTGCAGCAGTAACGCCTGGAATAGGTTTTCCCATCGATCCTGGTTTTACGTCTACAGATCTATAATTTGCAATCGTTATTGCTCCAAGTTCTGTTTGCCACCAGTTGTCGTGAAAGGGGAGTTTAAATGCTTTAAGTCCCCAAAAAATTGCTTCTGGATTCAGTGGCTCACCAACGCTTGCTAAATGTCTCAGAGATGATAATTTGTGTTTGATTACTGCTTCTGGCGACGCCATAAGCATTCTTACGGCAGTTGGTGCTGTATACCAAACGGTCACTTTGTAATCGTCGATAATTTTGTACCATCTGTCTGGATCGAATCTGCCATCAAACACAACTGTTGATGCACCATTTGCCCACGATCCCAAAATTTCGTATGCAATGCCAGTTACCCAACCAGGATCTGCGGTGCACCAATACACGTCGTCTTCTTTGAGATCTAAAACCCATTTTGCAGTAAGATATTCTTGAAGAATTGCTAGATGACGATGAATGACTCCCTTGGGTTTTCCCGTTGTTCCTGAGGTATAGAGCATAAACGCAGAGTCGTTTTTGTCCATAGAGCGAACCGCAAAGGTGTTTTTTGCGTCTTTAGTTTCCTTTGTGTAATATAAAACTTTTGAGCCTTTGGGGAGAATTTTTGCGTCTCGTTCTACGATAATTACCTTTTCTAAGTCGGGAAGTTTCCGCCATATTTTTTGCACTCTTGGAAAAAGTTCTGCATTGGTAATAAGAATTTTGGCTTGGCTATTAGATAGCCTGTCGAGAAGCGCTTGTTCTTGAAATGCAGAAAACATTGTTCCTGCAATTGCTCCAATTTTTAAAATTCCCAAAAAAGAAAAAAATAATTCAGGGATTCTTGGAAGAAAAATAAACACTCTGTCTCCACGATTAACCCCATGGTCACGTAAGACGTTGGCAACTTTATTCGATTCTTGCGAGACTTGTGCAAATGTATACTGTTCTTTTTGACCCAATTCGCCTTCGTAGTACATTGCGATCTTATTTTTTCGGAATGTACTGGCGTGCACATCAACTGCAATGTGAGCAGCGTTTAACCTATTACTTGCAAACTTTGCCAATTCCTTTTCGGCATCTTTAAAAGAAAACGTTTTTCTGGCCTTCTCGTAGTCGGGGAGATTTGAAGAATCTCTAGTTTCCTGGTTTTTTCTAATAATCGCTCGGTCGGGCAGCATATAATATATTGTAGTATTTCTGCTTTAAGATATGCAAGAACTAGTTTTTGACTCTTCCCATTTAACTTCCAGAAGGAGAAGAAAGAATTCCATGAATTTTTACAAACAAATCGCTCAGAGAAATATCTGATTTAATTATGTATGCAGCTACATGCAGGTCTTTTCCCACTTGTTGATATGCATCTTGTGTAAGATTACTCATAACAATTACTGGTACGTTACTTTTATATTTTCTTCGAATTTCTTTTAAAACTTCAAATCCATTTTTTCCTGGTATGACAATATCTAAAAGAATTAAATCAGGTTTTTCTGCAACAAATTTTTCTAGTGCTTCATCGCCATTGGTCGCCGTGGCCAATTGAAAGCTGTTTTCAACCACCTTATCTTTTAAAAGCGCAAGGAGCTCATTATTATCTTCAACGATGAGGATTTTTTTAGAATTTTTTATATCCATAATTTTATTTTTTGCAGTAGCTTTATGATTTGGTTTTTTCTCGAGTTGATTGTCCGTTATTATCAACACTATATGTAAGTACTTCACCAGTTTCTATTTCAAAACCAGAAATATCATCATCGGATATATTTTCGAGATATTTAACTAATGCCCGGAGAGCATTGCCAGAAGAGGAAACGATAACATTTTTTCCAGATATTACATCAGGAATAATGTTTGTTTGATAATACGGGATAACACGCTCATATACTTGCTTTAGCGACTCACCTTGAGGAATTGGATAGTTCCAGCTTCTTCGAAGTTTTAAAAACTCGTCATCTCCAATTTCTTTTTTTATCTCCCATTTATTTCTTCCTGTGTAAACACCGTAATTTCTTTCGTTAAGAGCTGCATTTTTTATAACAGGTAAATCCTTTCTGTTAAGAGTTTGTTTAATAATATCAAGGGTTTCTATTGCCCGCTTTAAAACAGAGGTATAGCCTTTGTCTAAACGAATGTTTTTTATTTCTAAAGCAGCTTTTTCGGCCTGCTTTTGCCCATCTGGGGAGAGTGATGGATCATCCCAACCGGTCCACAAATCTTGTTGGTTGTATATCGACATTCCATGGCGAACTAATAGTAGAAATCCCATTTGTAGTTATTTTGATAGCAATTCATCTTCTATTTGTAATAATCTATTGTATTTTGCAACACGCTCGCCACGAGCCGGTGCACCAAATTTTACATAATTTGCACTAACACCAACAGCAAAGTCTGCAATAAAATCATCGTTTGTTTCTCCGCTCCTATGGGACACTATTACCGATAGTTTGTTTTGCTTGGCGAGTCGTACGACGTCGAGTGTTTCGGTTACCGACCCAATCTGATTTGGTTTTATAATGACTCCAGTAATTGCTTTTTTTTCGATTGCAGTTTGCAGTCTTGTTTTGTTAGTAGAAATCAAATCATCGCCAACAATCAGGGTATTTTTTTCAGTTTGCGCTGTAATGTCTATCCAAGCCTCCCAATCGTCTTCTGCAAACGGATCTTCTAGATAAGCGAAATGGTATTTTTGATTGAGTTCTTGATAGTAAGCTGTGAGATCTTTTTGTAAAACAGCTCCTTTGTTTTTTAATTCATACGTTTTTTTTTCTTTTGTGTAAAACGAGGAAGAAGCAGCATCAAGCCCCAAAAATATTTGCTTTCCAAGAGAGAGGTTATTTTTAACAATGGCCTCTTTTAACAGCTCAAGTGCGTCGTCGTTATGAATATTTTGTGGTCCAAAACCGCCTTCGTCACCAACAAGAGTTTCCATGTTTTGTGTTTCCAAAACGTAGGCAAGTGTTTTATAAATTGTTACAGCAGTTTTTAAGGCATCAGAAAATGTCGCATCTCTGGGAATAAGTAAAAATTCTTGAAAATCCAAACCGTTTCTTGCATGTTTGCCTCCGTTCATAATGTTAAATAGTGGTGGTGGTATATTCATTTTTCCACTTTGAGCGGAAAGAGCTTGTATGTATTTATACAATGATATATTGCTTGATTTTGCTGCTGCTTTACAAACAGATTCAGACACCGAAAGAATCGCATTTGCCCCCAGTGTTTTTTTGTTTGGGGTATCGTCTAGGGCAATCATTGCTTCATCAATGCTTTTTTGATTGGAGGCATCCATACCCGAAAGTTTTGGAGCTATTACTTTTTTGACGTTTTCAACTGCTTTATGTACAGTGAGGCCAAAATATTCTGTTTTTATATCGTCGAGCAAATCAACTGCTTCGTAGGAACTTACCGATGTGCCGCTTGGACACGACGTAGTACCTGTGGAACCGTCAGATAAAACTGTGGTTGTTTCTATTGTTGGATTTCCTTTTGCGTCCAGAATTTGTCTTGAATAAAGTTTTTGTATTGTCGCCATATGCTTTATTTTTTTTCAAATTCAGCAATCATCTTTCTTGTGCTTTCAATCACATCTGGAGAAATGGATACGCTAGTAACTCCCCAATCAACAAGTTTTTTTAATAAATCAGGATAGAGTGACGGTGCTTGACCGCAAATTGAGGCAGTAATTCCATGTTTTTTTGCAGTCTTTACGACATGCTCAATTGCCCATAATACTCCCTCGCTTTGCTCGTTAAATGCAGTTGCGACTTCACTATTATCTCTATCTGTCCCTAAAATAAGCATGGTAAGATCATTTGATCCAATTGAGACGCCATCAATGCCTGCTTCGATAAACTGTTCAAGACAAATAACATTTACAGGCAGTTCTACCATCATCCACAACTTAAATGTTGGGGAGCGATAGAGACCAGCAGCATTGATCAACTTTTTCACTTGAATTAATTCTTCAACAGATCGTACAAAAGGAATCATGAGCCAGAGGTTTTTTAATTCTTTTTTATTTCGAATTACTTTTATTGCCTCAAGCTCTAGCTCGAAAACCTTTGGATCATGGACATAGCGAAAAGCACCTCTGTATCCAAGCATGGGATTTGACTCAACCGGTTCAAATTCTTTCCCTCCAATAAGATTTCGATACTCATTTGTTTTAAAATCAGAAGCTCTGTATACAACCGGTCTTGGATTGAATGCTTTGCAAAAAGATTCAAGGCCTGCCGCAAGCTTTTCTACAAACAAATCTTTTTTCCCATCGTGTATTAATTTTTTCGGATGCGTACCAATTCCTGCCATCATAAATTCGGCTCGTAGGAGACCAACGCCATCAACATTTCTAGCCGCTATTCTTGATGCAAGTTCTGGTTCTGCCAAATTTACATACACATTTGTTTTTGTATCGAGATCTTGCTGTTCACTTGCATGCTGCGATGTAGAATCAACCGATTGAAAAACGCCTTTATAAATTTCTCCTTTCATTCCATGAACAGTCACCAACATGCCATTTTTTAAAATCTTTGTTGCATTTTTCGTGCCAACAACTGCAGGAATACCCAATTCTCGCGACACAATGGCCGCGTGCGATGTTCGCCCACCACTGTCGGTGATAATTGCACAGGCCTTCTTCATTGCAGGGACAAAATCTGGATTTGTTTGTGGCGCAACCAACACCTCACCAGCAAGTACTTTTCCGACTTCTTTCGCACTTTGGATAATATGCACAGGGCCCGATGCAATTCCAGGACTTGCAGGACTTCCTTTAAGAATTGGTGTTGCATGAATTATTTGTTCTTGGGGTGGAGCTTGAAATGTTTTTTTATTTTTTAATCCTATTGTTGTTACTGGTCTTGTTTGCACTAGGTACACTTTGTCACCTTCAATTGCCCATTCGCTATCTTGGGGAAAATAATAATGCTTTTCAAGTTTGCTGCCAAGTTTTGCCAGAGCAATAATTTGCTCATCGGTAATTTTTTGTTTTTTTCCTTCTTTTTCTGGAATTTTTTCTATTTTATTCACTGCACCTGCTTTTATCATTTTTTTTGTTTGCACCATGATATTTTTTACTGGAATTGTAAAATCGTGTTTGGAAACTTCGTAATGGTCTGGTGTTACTTCTCCTTGCACGATTAATTCACCAAGGCCAAAAATTGCTTCAACAACAATCTTCGACGTATCGTTGGTAACTGGATCTATGGTAAACATAATGCCTGATTTTGCTGACTCGACCATCTTTTGCACAGGAATAGCGATGCTTACCTTAAAATGGTCAAAATTTTTCTCGTGGCGGTAAAAAATTGCTCTTGCGTTAAACAAAGAAGCCCACGCCTCTTTAATTTTTAATACAACGTTTGCTTCTCCCCTGACATTTAAATATGTTTCTTGTTGTCCTGCAAATGACGCACCTGGTAAATCCTCGGCTGTTGCAGACGATCTGACCGCAACAAGCGCATCTCCTAAAACGCCACTTAGTTGCTTGTATGCAGAAAAAATTTCTGTAACGAGTTCTTGCGACATCGTCCTTTCGGTAATAAGTTTTTTTATATGCTTTGAGACTTGCTCGAGGGAATCTTGTCT
>CAZKLH010000060.1:0-6125 GCA_964553595.1 uncultured Gammaproteobacteria bacterium
AATCTTAACGATTAGAAACAGAAAGACATTACCTTCTCTTCACTTTTAAAGAACTAACACGTTTTGCGTATAAGCCTTTCGGTCTTTGGAGCGGGGTGGCACCACCTTTTTCCATTCCGAACAAAGCAGTGAAACGCCCAAGCGCCTACGATACTTGGCTTCTAAACCAGGGACAATAGGTCAAGGCCGGAGGACTTATACGCAAAACTACAACGCAATAAAATTGCAACACAATTTTGGGTATGGTATACTCAAAAAATATTTATAAAGAAAGGCTGGAATAAATGAGTGGCAACAAAAAAAACAGAATCTTCAACAACTAAATCAGGCAGTTCAGTGTCCATGGCAGAGCTTTTGCAAAAAGTAAAAAGCTCGATTGTTACTCCGCAAAAAGGAAGCATCATTAAAGGAAGAATTACGAAGCTCACCCCACAAGAAATTCTTGTCGATATCAATGCAAAAACAGAAGCAGTCGTTTTGGAAAAAGACCGAAGACTTTTGCGAAATCTTCTCTCACGCCTTTCTGTTGGTGACACTGTTGATGTGCAGGTCCTGAATCCAGAGTCTGATTTGGGGAATCCCGTAGTATCGCTTCGGCGTTTTCTTGATGATTTAACGTGGGAAAAACTCGCTGGTGTGCAAAAGAATCGCGAATCAGTGTCAGTAACAATAACCGAATTAACAAGAGGAGGATACATTGTGACAACCACCGAGGGGACAACAGGTTTTCTTCCGAATTCTTACGTTTCATTCACTCCACAAACCGCAGGAGGAACTCAAGAATCCAATGATCTTATCGGAAAAACAATAAAAGCATATGTTCTTGAATTAAATAGGCCACTGCGAAAAATAATTTTTTCTCAAAAGCCAACACTTGATGTAAAAGATTTCGAAGAAGCGGTAAAAGGAATTAAAAAAGATCAGATTATTGAAGGCACAGTTACTAACTGCGCGTCGTTTGGAGTCTTTGTTGCTGTTCCACTGCAAAATGACGCTTTTATTGACGGACTTGTTCATATTTCTGAGGTTTCGTGGAATGAATCGAGCAACTTACAGGATATGTTTCATGCTGGACAGAAAGTTACTTGTAAGGTGATTAATATCGATAAAGATGCGAAACGAATTGAGCTGTCTATAAAGCGCTTAACCGATGATCCGTTTGTAAAACTTACTCAGTCTCTAAGTGTTGATCAAAAGGTCACGGGAGTAGTAAAAAGGGTCGCAGCGTCTGGTTTATACGTTGCATTAGATATTCTTTCAGAACAAAACGACACGACAACAGAAGCGGTTCTTCGGAAAGAAAAAATTCCCCCAAATACTGTATTTGAAGTCGGGAGTAAAATCACTGCAACGATTTCTCAGATTGACGCAAAAAGGCATCGAATAAGTCTTGTGCCAGTTCTTACCGAAAAGCCGATTGGATATCGATAGAATTCATAATTCAGGGTTCAAAATGGGTTTAGAATTATGAATTATGAATTTTAAACTCTTCACGTCACCTCTTTTTTGTTTTGGCTCTCTTTTTCTACCAGAGCAGACAGTATCCATATGAAAAAACCAAGCGTTAGTTTTGTTTGTCAAGAATGCGGGTATGATTCGCCAAAGTTTTTAGGAAAATGTCCTGAATGTGGCAATTGGAATAGTCTTCGTGAGATCACAAGTATTCATTATCCTGCGGGATCCTCAGATAAAAATACCAGCGGTCCTATTGTGCCAATAACACCAAAAACACTTGATCAAATCCACTATGAGCCAAAGCAGCGCTTGCAGACTGGTTTTACGGAGATGGATTCGGTATTTGGTGGAGGAATAGTCAGAGGGTCGGTAACGCTTCTTGCAGGGGATCCTGGCGTTGGGAAATCAACCCTTCTTTTGCAAGTTGGATTATCTATTGCTGCATCTGGCAAAACCGTGTTGTACATCAGCGGAGAAGAGTCAGAAGAGCAGATAAAACTTCGAACTGGTCGTGTTGGAAAAAAGAGTAATGATAAAAATTTTCTCTTGCTTTCTTTAACCAACGTTGACGCTGCAGTTGCAACAATCCAAAAAATAAAACCAGCGTTTGCTATTATCGATTCTATCCAAACCATGGAATCGAGCGCGGCTGGCGGTTTATCCGGGTCTGTTTCTCAAATTCGGTACGCAACGTCGGTTTTGATTCAGGCAGCAAAGACTTTGGGAATTCCCATGCTTTTGGTTGGACACGTGACAAAAGAGGGGATGGTTGCAGGGCCAATGGTGCTTTCCCACATGGTCGATACAGTCTTATTTTTAGAAGGTGATAAAGAAACCTCTACTCGAGTTCTGCGTAGTTTTAAAAATAGATTTGGTCCTGTTGATGAAGTCGGAATTTTTTCGATGGAAGAATCGGGAGTGCAAGAAATAAGAAATCCGGAGCAGATGTTTTTGTCGGAATCAAAAAAAGATGTTCCTGGGTCGGTTTTTGTTGCAACGCTTGAGGGAACGCGGGCATTCATTGTTGAAATACAAGCGCTTGCTGTTTTTTCAAAACTTCCTATGCCTCGTCGTGTTGTCTCTGGTATCGATCCAAGACGGGTAGAATTGCTCCTTGCTGTCTTGCAAAAGCATTGCAAGCTTCCTGTTGAAACAATGGATGTGTTTGTCAATGTTGCCGGAGGCATGAAGCTTTCTGATGCAGGATGTGACTTGGGAATTTGTTTGGCAATCTACTCAAGCTTACGAAATATTTCGCTGCAAAAAACCGTTGCCATTGCAGAAGTTGGGTTGTTGGGGGAGCTGCGTACGGTCTCGGGATTTGACAAACGGGCAAAAGAAGCAAAAAAACTTGGCTTTCGTGCTATAATGAGCGCCAAAACACACGAGATGCTTCGTGAAGTCATCAGTTCATTTGAAAAAGGTATGCCTGAAGGAGAAGTTCAGAATTTTCAAATAAACGATTGGAAAGCTCAAGGAAAAAGAAAGAAATATTAAAATGGAGAATAAAGAAAAAAAAGATCAGAAAGATCACGACAATAAATTATCAGTTTTGCAACCAACTTTGGTTGGGTCACTTGCCGATGAAATCGCAAAAATTGTTGTCGACAGAATTCCACAATTGCTTAAATCGAATCGTAAGAAAAGAATATCAACAAAAAGCGCCAAAAGAATGGAGAAGGCTATTTTTTTGGACACCTCGGCAATTATCGATGGAAGAATCTTTGACGTGATTACGCTCGGGGTCGCAGGGGATACGATTGTTGTTTTTGAGCCAATACTGCTTGAGTTAAAACATATCGCAGATTTGCAGGATGCGGTAAAGAGGGAGCGAGGCAGGAACGGTTTGAATGCGCTTGATAAGATCAAAAAAGCACGGGGTATTAAAGTCATCGTATTGCCTGAAGAAGCAAAGAATGCCGACGGTGCATCGAGCAAAGAGGTTGATGAGAAGCTTATTTTTGCTGCAAAAGTGTATAAAGGAAGAATTGTGACGTGTGATTATAATCTGGCAAAAAAGGCCAGCATTCAAAATGTATTGGCAATCAACGTAAATGAGTTGGCAAACTGCTTAAAGATTCGAGCTGTTCCTGGAGAGTCAGTGCACATTAAGCTGCTGCATCAAGGAAAGGACGCAACGCAAGGAGTCGGTTATCTGGATGATGGAACCATGATTGTTGTTGAAAAAGCGAGTAGCGATGTTGGGAAAATGGTTGATGTGGTTGTATCTCGAGTTATTCAAACCTCAGCAGGAAGAATTCTGTTTGCAAAAATGATTTAGGGGTTTTGTGGTGGGTCTTTCTATCCTCTAAAGGAGGTGAGAATGCCTGCCCAACATTCTCACCCCGTTAGAATTTAGAAAGATTTTAAATAGCAAAAATAGCCTCAATAATTTTGTATAAAAAAAGCAAGATTTAGCAAGATAAAGTCTCCACTTTAGCCTCGTCAATTTTCATTGACAAACTGTTTTCTTTTTGATATTAACATCACAGGCATTTAGTTTTTATCCTGCCAAAAGGACTAATTGCCACTTTTCAAGAGCATTGCTTTTCGTACTGATATTATCCATTCAATAGACTGCTAATACAGTATATTGTTAAGTAACGAAAGCGATGCTCTTTTTTGGTTTTTAGAGCAATTCCTCTTTTAAAACGTTATAAAAGAACTACGGGAACTCCCAGGCCTTTTTTTAGCAACAATTTAAATTGTTCTCTTCCTTGCTTGATAAAAGATTCGTAGGCGATATCCATTCGTTTTGCGGGTTTTTGCTGTTTTGTAGTAATTTTTTTAATAATCGCAAACAGTTTCATAAGATAATTGAATTTTATCACACGTTGTCAAGAGTGTCAACCTATAGCAAAATCACTTACAAAATATAGATGGCCTAGAGTAAATAATGTATAGCTTAGACTGCTATGACAGCATATTTAAAAGAGATAAGAAAATGTGGATAATATGTGGGAATGTTAAAAGGAGAAAATATTGCGGATTGGCGGACGATATTCGTATTGCGTTGTTGATTTGAGCCATAACTTGATTGAGTTGGTCAAAACCGTTATTTTTTGTCTTGTTTTGTCGAATTTCTGCCGTCTGAGATGGAGTGATTCTTCAAGATTGGCAAGCTCTCCGTACTGCATAATCTTCATAAAAACGTCTGTGTAGAGAAGTGGATAGGGGTGAGAGGAGAAGTGAAGGATGTCTTTTGGAAGAATTTGGCGATTAACCATAACTGTTTCAAAGAGAAACGAAGCACCGCTTAAAAGCTTTTGATGGATTGCCTCGTGTGTTGTAGGAAAGGCACTTTTTTCAGAACTATTATCTTCTTTATTAATAAAGACACATTGTGTTCCAACAGCCGTAACTTTTGGGTGAGAAAGCAAAAATGAGACCTGCTTTTCTACTTTTTGCTTGATCATTTTATCGTTTTGGTTCATAAATGCAACAAGTGAGCCTCTTGCGAAGCGAAGTGCCCTATTGAGGCAAATAGTGAGTCCATAGTGCTTTTTGTTGTGAAAGACGCGGATTCTCTTGTCTTTCTTGCGATACAAAGACAGAATTTTTTTGGTGTTATCTTTTGAAAAATCGTCAACAATAATAATTTCTAGGTTTGTATGACTCTGCGACAGCAGGCTTTTTAGGCATGAGACAACACTGTTGCTTGCGTTGTGTACCGGAAGGACAACCGAAACTAAAGGATTTTTTTCTTCCATACTTTTTATTATTTAGTAGAGGCAGAAGGCCTTGAAACAGAGGGCAAATAATGTAGAGAGGAGTTTATCACACAGGCTAATCGTTGTCAAATCACCTATTTTCTCTGAGAGAAAATGATCCATCCAGAAAGAAGGATAAGAAGACCAAATCCAGCAAATTCTAAGTATTGTGGCCAGAAGAAAATTACGATCTGAAAGTCATTACTATTCAGTTTCCAGCCATTAGCCCAGTTGTTAACCAAAACATGATCTTGCAGCTTTTTGCCAAAGAGAAACGGAAAGGAAGTGGTGAGAAGAGAGTCGTTGGTGACTGCATACGCGCTCCAGCCTTCATGATATGCTTGGTTGAGAATGAGATGATTCGTATTGTTTGATGGTTGAACTATAGAAATCAGGTAGGAAAAATAAGCCATCTTCTTTGAAGAAAGACTGTTTATTGAAGCGGAATGATTAATCGGATAGTCTTGTTTGATTAAGGTGAGCTGTTTTACTATATCGTATGGCATGAGGTATGTAGATAGGCTATCTAGCTCATTTTTAGAAGAAATATTTGCATATGATCTATTTTGGAAATTGAATGCATATCCGGTTCCATATTGAAAATGCGGTGAGATTATGTAGTACATAAGATTATTGGTTAAATCATCTTCAAGGTAGCCTTGTTGTTTTGTTTCATCAAGAATATAGAAAAATAATTTTCTTCCTTCAATGTTGTGATTTTCGACTTTAACCATATATCCATATCCTTGGTCAAGATTAGCATCTTCATAGCCGAAACATCCAAAAGCGCCTCCTGTCGAAGTTATTGTTATATTTGAGCCTTGTTGTTTTTTCTGGGTGCCTCCTTGATTGCTGCAATTTTGTAGATTTGTTTCTGAGAGGTTAAATGAATCAATAGGTATTTTTGGAAAATTAATCAAAACAGTCTGATTCTGTATAGCAGATATATAAGGCAAAATA
>CAZKLH010000061.1:0-5902 GCA_964553595.1 uncultured Gammaproteobacteria bacterium
CCGGAGTTACGAAGACTTGGCAGACAAGTAACACACCCTATCGTTTTTATGCTTCCCACTCCCGTTCTTAAAGTTCTTATAGATTTAAAATTATAGACAAAGTAGATTTTGCATAGAAAACAGTTGCATCAGAAATTTTTTCTTGCTATACTAGCTCTATAAATATGACTAGCATAACTCTTGCTCCATATCTTAATTTTAACGGCAATTGCAAAGAGGCAATGGAATTTTATCACTCTGTTCTTGGCGGAAAGCTCGACATGCAAAAATTCAGCGACACTCCAGAAATGAAAGTTTCAGAAGCCCAAAAAGACATGGTAATTCATGCAACCTTAACCAACGAAACCATAAGTTTTATGGCAAGCGACGGCCAACCAGAACACCCAATCACATTTGGAAATAGCGTTCATCTAAGTCTTATGGGATCAGACGAAGCAACTCTCACAAAATATTTTAACATGCTATCTGCTGGTGGCACAGTTGATATGCCAATGGCAAAACAATTCTGGGGTGACACCTTTGGAATGCTTACCGATAAATTCGGCATTCACTGGATGGTCAACATCTCCTCAGGTGTACAAAAATAGCCCCAACAATTTAAGAATTTAAAACTATGCAAAAAATTACTCCATTCTTGTGGTTCGATAATCAAGCAGAGGAAGCTGCGAAGTTTTATACTTCAATCTTTAGGAATGCAAAAATTCATAACATTTCCCGGTACGATGAAGCAGGAGCAAAAGCATCGGGACGACCAGCAGGAAGCGTTATGGTTGTCGCATTCACGCTAGATGGTCAAGAGTTCACCGCGTTAAATGGCGGCCCAATATTTAAATTTACTGAGGCGATCTCATTTGTAGTAAATTGCGAAACACAAGAAGAAGTAGATCATTATTGGAATAATCTCTCCTCAGATCCAAAGTCAGAACAATGTGGTTGGCTTAAAGATAAATATGGTTTATCGTGGCAAATTGTCCCAAAGCAGCTTGGAGAGATGCTTTCCGATTCCGATTCAAAAAAGGCGGGCCGTGTCATGCAAGCAATGTTGCAGATGAAAAAAATTGATATCGCAGTCCTCAAACAAGCCTACGATCAAGAATAATATATCGAAAGGGTTCAATGGGAGGGGGTGAATTGATATATGTTAGATTTAAATTCATTGTTAGTTTTCTCGGAAGATCCAAAAAAACTTTCTGATTTCTATAAAAAGGTTTTGCAAAAAGAACCAGATATGGAAGATCATGGATATGTTGGATTTATGGCTGGAACAACATTTGTAAGTTTTGGACCACACGACAAAATAAAAGGGAAAAACCAAAATCCAGAACGTATGCTCTTAAACTTTGCAACCGATGATGTGCAAGGAGAATTCAAGAGAATAAAAGCTCTTGGAGCAAAAGTAGTTGCAGAGCCCTACAAACCAGGAGAAGATGCAAGCATGTGGATTGCAACATTCGCAGATCCAGATGGCAACTATTTCCAGCTCATGACTCCATGGAAGGGAGAAAAATAAACGGTGTGTCGAAGTATTAAAACACTGTTTAATTTTGATCCTCCGGCAACCGATGAGGAAATTCGAGCAGCTTCGTTGCAATTTGTAAAAAAACTTTCTGGTTTTAACAAACCGTCAAAAGAAAACGAAGCTGCGTTTCACAGTGCTGTAGAAAAAGTTGCTATAGATGCCCAAAAACTGTTGACCTCACTAACAACAAATGCTCATCCACACAATCGAGAAATCGAAGCAAAACTCGCCCACGCCCGTGCTCTCAAAAGATTCGGACCTTCTGCTTAATACTCAAAAGTTGATATAATCGCCTCATGCAAGCTATATATAGATATTTTTATCCAGAATTCATCAAAAAAAGTAACAAAAAACGTGCTCAAAAACTTGTTGATAGAATTTATCCTTATCTACAAAACTCTAGAAGAATAATAGATATAGGAAGTGGCACTGGCTATATAACCTCACTATTAAAAGAGAAAGGCAAAACAATACAAGCTGTCGATATCGCAAATAATAGTTTTGTCAAAGATTTACATGTAACTATTTATAACGGAGAAAAACTTCCTTTTAAAGATAATTCCTTTGACACATCACTACTTATTACAGTATTACATCACACTGATAATCCAGAAAAGGTCCTGATGGAAGCAATACGAGTTAGTAAAGAAATTATTGTAATCGAAACAGGCTATGCTAATTTGTTTGGAAAAATCGCAATTGTATTTATAGACACATTAGCTAACTTGACGATTAAAATAAATTGGTCATCATTTCGTACAGATAATCAATGGAAAGAACTCTTTAAAAAACTAAATCTAAAAATTGTTAGTTCAAGCAAAGACTTTGATATGCAAATGGGAATAAAATATTCTCATCCATTATATTTCCTCAGTAAAAATTACTAATTAAAATCTCAAAAGACATCGGGTCTGATATAATCAACTCGTGGCTATAGTTCTTGCATTAATTACCTACATTGGTTGGGGATCTGGAGATATTTTTGGGGTTTATTCCACTCGAAAAATTGGTGCATATCTCACTTCATGTTATGTATTTATTTTTGGTTTCATTATTGCTTCGCTTTATATCCCATTTGCAATAAACGATCTTTCTAAAATTACCCTCGGTTTATTCTTGCTCAATGTACTATTTGGCACTTCTATTCTGTTTGGCAATTTTTTACTCAACGAGGCATTCAAGCGCTCTAATGCTTCTGTTGTTGGCGTTGTGGTTCAATCGTTTCCTGCTATTGTTCTTGTCTTATCTGCACTCATTTTTAAAGACAAAATTACTTCTCATCAAATAATATGGATTGCGCTTATTTTTCTTGGCATGATTCTTTGCATTGTTAATTTTAGTGATTTTAGAAAAGGAAAAACAATTATAGATAGTGGAATAAAATTTGCACTTATTGGGGCTGCAATTTTTTCGATTTATTTTACCTATCTTCGAATATTCATACATGCGTATGGTTGGTTTTGGCCAAATTATATCTCGATTGCAAGTTTTCCACTATCTCTAATTTTAGTAAAATGGCTTTTCCATATTAAAGAAAGATTCGTCTTGCCTAAAAATAAATCTATCTTGGGTGCAACATTTTTATCCGCACTTTTATTGCGAGGTGGAGATATCGCACTTAATAGTGGTATTAGTAATGGATTCGCATCAATTGTTGCGCCAATTGCAGGAGCATCCCCTACTCTTTTTGTAACATTATCCTGGCTTATATTTAAAGATAAGATTAATCAACAGCAAAAAATCGGAATAGGCACTTGCCTGCTCGGTATTGTTTTGTTGAGTTTTTTCAGCTAGCTGCTCCTTCTGCTATAATCCATTTATGAACAAAAGAATTTTTCTGTGCGCTAGCATGTCATTTTATAAAGAATTAGTAGATATTGAAAAGCAGTTAGAATCAAATGGTTTTACAGTTACTATTCCTGTTTCCGCCCAGATAATGAAAAAGAATAATGACTTTGAGATATCTCATTTTAAAAATGTTTTTACGCCCGAGGAAAAAAGAGAGTTTATTAAAAGAAATTTTAATGAGATTGCAAAGGGAGATAGTATCCTTGTAATTAATAGCGAAAAGAATGGAATAAAAGGGTACATTGGCGCTAACGTACTTATGGAAATTGGGCTCGCATTTTACCTTAAGAAAAAAATCTATATTTTAAATCCAATCGAAGACAACGCATCCCACAAAGAAGAACTATTTGCTTTTGGTGTAGAATTTATTGATAAAGACTTAAGTAAGATAAACTAAACATGAGAAAAATAATTGTCTTTAATTTGATTTCGCTTGATGGATATTTTGCAGGCCTGGATGGAAATATCGATTGGCATAATGTTGATGACGAATTTAATGAATTCGCAATAGAACAAACGAGTCAATTTGGCGGCATTATTTTTGGACGAACAACATATTAGATATTTGAAGACTATTGGCCAAAGGCGCTGATCGATCCAAAAACATCCCCTGATGATCGTAAAATTGCACAGATTATAGATGACATCTGGAAACTTGTTTTTTCTAAAACACTAAAAGACGTAACGTGGAAAAATTCAAAACTGTTTCACGAAATCGACCCTGTGGAAATGAAAAAATGGAAAGAAATGGACGGTAAAGATTTGGTTATTTTTGGTAGCGGCACGATTGTCCAAGAAATGACGAGTCTTGGACTTATTGATGAATATCGACTTTTGATTAATCCTATTATCTTAGGAAAAGGTAAACCTTTATTTGCAAATATAAAAGACGTATTAAAACTAAAACTTTTAAAAACCAGAAATTTTAAAAATGGAAACGTGTTGCTTTGTTACGAAAATATGAAGATTGGTTAGATCAGCTTTCGGCAATAAGGACTCCAAGCGCTGCAATCGCAACAAAGGTCAACAATCCAATCAAAGCCCATGTTACGCCTCCCGTACCGCCATCGCTGTTTTCTTTTTTCATTTCTTTGAAACGACGACGATTGATAACGCCAACAAGTGTACCAACAACAAAAAACAGAACCATCTTTATCCAAAAATAAGGACTTTTACCAATCGTGTCCCATTCGCTTACTGCCAAATACACACCTGTAAGCAACTGGACACCAAGCGCAATGCTGACAACTTTCCAAATCAACTCAATGAGCTCAAGTACTTGTTTTGATGTATATTTTTTTATTTCAACAATTAGTGTTACAAACGCAACGCCGGTAACTACCATTGCGCCGATAACATGCAAAATTAAAACCGCAGTGTGTAGTGCTTCATCCATAAGAATATTGTACATGATACCAGCAACGATTTACACAGATGTTAAGCATTTCTTCAGTTTTGTTTGTTAGTATGCTATAATCGATTCTAATTTGAATGAATAATAAATCCGGAAATTTTCACGTCGTCTACCTTTGTATTATTGCAGCGCTTCTTCTTGTTATTGGCGGCGGGCTTTACTATTTTAATAAAAAAGTGTCTGCCGTGAGCAAAATAATGGCTTCAACAAAAAAACCAGAACCCAGTCCCAAAATGAGAATGGCAATGACACCCCAAAAACCACCGACGGCAAGCAATCAACAAGCTCAGCAACTCGTCTTAGGAGTCTCGACGTCCACAAAACAAAAAATATTTAATATCACAGGCGGCAATTTCTACTTTGTTCCAAACAAAATTACTGTTAACAAGGGCGACGAAGTGACGTTTGTTGTCACAAATGCAGGCGGCATACACGATTTACATATCGATGAACTAGGCGTGAATACTCCAGTGGTAAAATCGGGAGAAGCTGCAATGGCAACTTTTACTGCAAGCAAAAGCGGATCGTTTGTCTATTACTGCGCATTACCTGAACATCGCGAAAAAGGCATGTGGGGAACCCTCGTTGTTCAGTGATCAAACCATGCCAACGGGCACCTCGTTTCGAAGTGCCCGCCTCTAAAAACTTTTTTAGTTTTAGACATGTGCAACTCGTATAACATACGTTTCCCCTGGGTTCATTGTGACCTCTGTTGTTCGCTTTTCAGCAGGAGCAGGAACAACCTCTTCACTATGAACTATGTGTAAATCTGGTTCCTTTTTTCCTCGAAACCATTCCCACAAATGCTTCTCTCTAAACTCCTGCATTACTGCAAGATTATTTGCGAGAGGCTGAGTTTTTTTTGCATTTACCCGGTCTTTTATCACATCCCAAAGTTCTACTTCTTCCGCTGTTGCAAACTTACCATGAGCCCTTTCCACCCTCTTGCAGAGTCTCTCTACCGCTTTACCAAGTGACCACACTACTTGATGCTGACCAAGCGTTTTACCATGTCTATCTTTTTCTAATCCAACAAATCTACTCACTTGATCTGGTGTTACATTCGGATCAGTAGCGACTTGGTACAAAGCGATGACTTGATTCTCATGCAACGGTAATGG
>CAZKLH010000062.1:0-5865 GCA_964553595.1 uncultured Gammaproteobacteria bacterium
TTGCTACTTGCATCAGCTAAGAATTGAGACATCAATGGTGAATAGGTTGATGTTAGAGAAGTTGTTATTCCTCGTCCATACAGCGCCTGTAAGTACGTCTTGACTCCAGGATAAAAATGCGGCGCATACACAATATTGCTCCTGTTAAGTACAAACCGAAATGGAATATCATCAAAGCTATTTAAACCTGGCTGAAAATAGGCCAAATGCGTTGCGTCTACTGTCCTTAATGCATCAATTGCCTTTTGATAAAACGGCCCCAAATAACTTGTGACAAATTGTGAATCGCTTACTCCCAAGTCCCCCTGACTTGGCTCATTGAGCAAATCATACCCAACAACTGCTGTGTCATCCTTATATCGTGTCCAGACATTTTTCCAACCTGCAATAAGAGCATCTTGCTGTCCATTTGTATTTCGCCAAAAATCTCCCCATGTCTGAGCTTTTCGTAGACCAGAAAATCCTGGCAAATCAAAAATGGTTAATTTAAATTCAGAATATATACCAGCTGCCGAAGCATTCGCTACCATCGCATCGGTACGCTGCAAGTATGCTTGGTCTACTGCATTTGATCCGCCTCCGATTGCTTTTGCCCCAAGTCGAATCGACTGATAGTTTGCTCCATATGATTTCATTGTTTGATAATCTTGCGGTGTGTAATCCTGAAAAGAATCGTCGTTATATGCATAGATGTTAACAACAGTAACAAATCCTTTTAAAACAATCTGCTGATTTGTTGATGAATCTACAAGCTGCGAACCGCTCACCTTAATAAGTGGCAATGAAGAAGTATTATTCGAAGGAGCTGCTTGCTGAGAGGTAGAATTGTTATTAAATAATGGTGTACCTTCCAATTTTTGCCTTCGATGCAAAAAAATCAAACCAACAATAAGGACAACGACAATTATTATAATCCAATATTTACTCATATACCAACTCTACACCTTCCTTGGATTACATGCAACTTAAAAGTAACAAATTTACTCTATGTAAAAAGGCTGGTAATAAACGATGTGACAGAATGAATAATATTCACAATGATATTTCCATTACTGTTAGAAGATGTTGAACCGGAGCTATTTTTTCCAGATGATGATGTTGTTGCAGTATTTTTTGTTTGTGAACCTGTTTGCGTTGTTTCTGATAAAACTCCTTTTTTAAATCCTGTTGCTGGCGTTGAAATAACATGACCACCGGGAGTTGCAGACAATTCGTTAGAAAAATCTCCAGGCATGCAATTGTTTCCTGCTCGAACAGTAAAGTAATAGGTCGTTCCACCCGACAACTCAGAAACTGTATACGATGTTGTATTAGAATCACCAACATTTGGATTTCCAAACTCAACAACTCCTGATTTTGTTCCATACGCAACCAAATAATATGTTACTGGGCTAGAAGCTTTCGACCACGTAAGCGTTACCTGATTTTGTCCATTTGGCACAGCACTAAGAAGCGTTGGGGCACTCCCTGGCTTTTGGTCCGAACAAACAGTTTGATTTTGCGATTGGTTCGAACTATTTTGATTCGAAGACGTATCCGTTGAGGGAGTATCTGTAGGCGTTGCCGCTGGCGTATCGGTTGGTGATGGCTCTTGAGTAGGAGTTGGTGTAATTTTTAAACTAAGAATGTAGGGTTTAATTGTATCTGTCCAGTATCCTTTCCACAACTGAATATCTGCTTCAAGTATTGTCTTGTCGGATTTTATCTTTCCAAGCAAGGACACAAACGCGCCATTCGAGTGACTACATTGACCACTATTGGCCATATTGTCGGCTGTTTTGAGATCAGCAACCATTGTTGATGCATCAGTCTTTACCTTTGATCCGTATTGATCACTTAAGGTAGAGAAGTACCCTTCAAGGGTAGATTCTGCACCTGGGTTTGTTTGTTTTAAATTTGCCATTCTGTGTTGAACAAGATTCACAATCTTATCGTGAACTGCATCAACTCGTGGGCCGATAATGGCTCCTTTGTTGATGAGTGTATTCAATTGATTGCTAATTGCTCGACATCCCATACCATATGTCATTCCTGTTGGTGATTGGGCGAAGGCAAAAGAAGGAGTTATAAAAGCAGCAAATAACAAAAAGACTGCCACAATGTTTATAAGAAGCTTATTCATTTTAATGAACACATTCTACAACAGCAAGTTAAGAAGAACCTAAGGGAAATTAATTTGTGTCGTAGGGAGACCTAGCGTGCAAAACTGCACGACTTGCAGCAACCGATTCAGATCTTTCAACTGTAATATCTCTGAGTAATGCCACTCTGAGAACCTCATCCATATGGGAAACAGGCACAAACTTAAGATCTTTCAATACTTCCTTTGGCACATCTTCCAAATCTTTTTTGTTATCTTTTGGCAAAATAATCGTCTTAAGACCTGCTCTGTGTGCTGCAATAATTTTTTCTTTCACCCCACCAATTTCAAGCACTCGGCCTCGAAGGGTGATCTCTCCAGTCATGCCAACTTTCCTGTTTACTGGAATTTTTGTGAGTGCAGAAATAATTGCAGTGGTAATTGCAATGCCAGCAGATGGACCATCTTTTGGAACAGCCCCTTCTGGAACGTGTACATGAACATCTAATTTTTGGTAAAACTTCTCAGACAATCCAAGCTCTTTTGCTCTGGCTCGAATATACGACATAGCTGCTTGGCACGATTCCTTCATTACGTCACCAAGTTGACCAGTGAGAAGCAAGCTTCCTTTTCCTGGCATAAGTGCAACTTCGATAAAGAGAATGTCTCCCCCCGCTTCTGTCCACGCAAGCCCGGTAGACATACCAACTTCATCTTTTTTCTCAAGAATAGACGAGCGATACTTAATAGTTCCAAGCAATTTCGTTACTTGCTTTGGATTAACAATAGTCTTTAATTTCTTTCCTTCCGCTACCATTTTGGCAATCTTTCTAAAAATTGTTGCTATTTGCCGCTCAAGCGTACGAACACCAGCCTCTCTTGTATAATGTTCTATTATAAACCTCAATGCTTCGTCGGTTAGTTCTGCTTTATCGTTTGTAAGCCCATGAGCTTCCAATTGCTTGCGAAGTAAAAAATCGTGAACAATATGGAACTTTTCATCTTGCGTATATCCAGCAAACTGAATAATTTCTAGTCTGTCTCGCAATGCAGGTGGAATCGTATCTAAAACATTTGCGGTGGTAATAAACATTACATCCGATAAATCGTAGGGAACTTCTAAATAGTGATCCGAAAACGCATTATTTTGTTCTGGATCCAATGCCTCCAAAAGTGCCGATGATGGATCTCCTCGAAAATCAGTGCCAACCTTATCGATTTCATCAAGCATAAACACAGGATTTTTTGTCCCAGCATCTTTAATGCCTTGAATTATTCGCCCAGGAAGTGCGCCAACATAGGTCCTCCTGTGTCCTCGTATTTCGGCTTCGTCTCGAATGCCACCAAGCGACACCCTCACGAATTTCCTGTCCAACGCCCTGGCTATCGATTTTCCAATAGAAGTTTTTCCAACCCCCGGCGGTCCAACAAAACATAAAATTGGACCTCGCATCTTTCCTGCAAGCTTATGCACTGCCAAATATTCAACAATACGCTCTTTTGCTTTTTCCAGCCCAAAATGATCTTCATTGAGAATTTTCTCCGCAGTTTTAATATCGACAGTACTTTTTCCTGCAGTTTTCCACGGAAGACTAATAAGCCAATCCAAATAGTTTTTAATGTAACCAACCTCTGGATTAAATTGGTTCATCGCGGCTAACTTCTTAAGCTCTTTTTTCGCTTTTTCTTCTACATCTTCCGACATCCCTGCTTTTTCGATCTTATCGAGCATCTCTTTTGTTTCACCAGCTTCATCGGTTTCTCCCAATTCTTTCTCTATTGTCTTAAGACGTTCCCGAAGCATTGCCTCCCTTGCTCCTTTTTCAAAACGTTCTTGGGTTTTGGATGCAATTCTGCGTTCCAACTCTAAAATTTTTATTTCCCGTGCCAAAAGCTCGTTTATTCTTTCCAATCGCTGTTTTAAATGCGTCATCTCCAAAAGTTCCTGTCGTATCGATGGTTTTACATCCAAAACAGACGAAATAAGATCGGCTATTTCCGATGGAGAACTTTCGGACATAATGTTCATAAATACGAGGAAATCTGCAGATTTACCCAAATTCATTGCTCTGCGGAATTCGTTCGTTAAATGATTGCACAATGCTTTTACTTCTGGGCTATCGTCAACAACATCAGGCAATTCAACAACTTTTGCCAAAAGATACGATTCGTGCGCTTCGTACGAGAGAATTTGTACGCGGGAAAGCCCTCTTACCTGCGCATTAATTTCTCCGTCTGTTCGTATCATTCGCTCTATGCGAGACAGCGTTCCAATGGAGTAGAGATCTTCTGGTGTTGGATCGTTGAGCTTTGCATTTTTTTGCAAAACAAAACAAACAATTCGTTCATGGCGATACGAAGATTCTAGTGCGAGCAAGCTTTTGGGTCTTCCAAATGTTAAGACAGAATCTGTATTGGGGAATATAATTCCATCTCGAATTGGGATAATTGGTATCACTTTTTCCATATAATAATTAGCACTCTATCATAGGGTCTGCTAGTTGTCAATAGTTATTTCTATATCAATTTATTGATCTTTGCAGCCATAATAAAATCATTTTCCGACAAACCCCCGGTAGCGTGCGTAAATAAATCCAGCTGCACTTTGTTGTAAAAAATGTAAATATCTGGATGGTGACCTTCTTTCTGTGCTATCTCTGCAACTTTATTAACAAACGCTATTGCATCCAGAAAGTTTTTGAACTTAAATTGTCGTCTGAGCTTATGCGTTCCATCCTTGAGGAGTAACCAGTCTGGAGTGTCTTGCAATAACTCCTCTTCTTTTGCATTAGGAAGCGGCGGGGTGCCTTCTTCACACGGCACACAATGTTTATCGACAATATTCATACATTAGCCTCTAATAATATTTTCTTCGTTTGGTTCCTGAATGATTTTTGCAAAAATATAATTGTCGCTGCCAAAATAGCCTTTTTCGTCCAATCCAATCAGTTTAAACCCCATTTTTTTATAATATTCTACATTAGCTTTATCTGATTCGAGACGCAAGTTGTGAGCTCCAGAGTTTTTCGCAATTTCTTCCCATGTTTTTAACAAATCTCTCCCAATTCCTTTTCTTTGAAACGCAGGATCCACCATGAGCCAGTATCCAAAGCTTGCACCTCCAAGCGGCCTGTCTGCAATAAAAATCCCAACAATTTTTCCATTTACTTTTGCACAAAGAACAATATGCTCTTCTTCAATCTTTTTAGTGATAAAGTCCTTATTATACGTTCTATTACTCGTAATCAAGTGTTTTCTTACCCGCTGCGTATATTCTGGAAACTGCGACAGAATGAGCTTCGAAAACAGATCAAAAAGCTCGTCTACTTCTGCTAACTCAACTTTGTTTATTGAATGCATATTCGCCTCTACTATTATACAAAAAAACATGTCCGGCTGCACTACTCCAAAGAGCATTAGACAAGTCAACGCCTCGCACAATTGAGGTTACTAGGCGGATCTGTTAAAATTGAAGCGAACATTGCCGGATCATCTAATGGTAGGATAGAGGACTCTGAATCCTTTCATCTAGGTTCGAATCCTAGTCCGGCAGCTAGCTTCCCCTGACCCATGGTGAATGCTTCGTTTAGCTTGATGTGATAAGCTAAATCCTGTGTTCCAGATTTTATTTCTTCATAGGTTGGGGCTTTATCAAAAAGAACCCCAAAATAGCCAGCCCTATTCATTGGTTCAGGGCTTTCTAACAGCAAATACTCCATGTGTTCTAAGTAATATTTTATGTAAGCCATAACGACATTGATATCCATTGGCTTCTCTTGTTCAGC
>CAZKLH010000063.1:0-5792 GCA_964553595.1 uncultured Gammaproteobacteria bacterium
GAACCCACGACCAAGAGCTTAAAAGGCTCCTGCTCTACCGCTGAGCTACCGGCCCGTAGCAGGTTTGATTATAGCAATAGAAGGACTGTCTTGACAAGACTTTTAAGTCGATATACACTTGGAGTGGTTTTTCTGCCCCAACCTCAACTGTATGACGTACAAACAGAAGTTGTACAAAATAATAAAATCTTCAAAAATTATTCAGAAAGGGGGTGAAATAAATTGTCTACTGATATTGGACGAACGCTCTTAACATCTTTAAACGCAGGAATATTTGGCGTCGCGAGTTTTATCCCAAAATTTCTGGCTGGAACAATTATTCTTCTTTTAGGAATCATTATTGCATCAATTCTCAAACAAGTTGTAGTTGAGATATGCAAAACGCTACACGTCGAAGCATTTTTAAAACGTTATGGTGTTCCAGAAGCAAAAGAAGAATTTACCTGGACAAATATTCTCTCAGAGATCGTGCGTTGGTTTGTCGTAGTAATATTTTTAATACCAACTGCCGATGTGTGGGGATTGTCGCAAATTGTTATTGTTCTCAACACATTTTTACTGTTTTTACCAAATGTATTCGTTGCAGCAATCATCGCACTCGTTGGATTCGTATTTGCGAAACTATCGCATGATGTGATTCTCGCGACAATGCAAGGAGTATCACCAGAAACAGCCCAGTCAATTGCATCTGTTGCCAGGTGGTCTGTCACTATTTTTGTGATTTTGGCTGTATTAAATCAACTTGGAGTCGCAACTGACTTAATCAGAATACTATTCACAGGTTTTGTTGCAATGATTGCAATTGCCGGTGGAATTGCATTTGGCTTAGGTGGCCAAAGTTCTGCAAAAGATATTGTTGAAGGTCTTCGCAAAAGACTAAAATAGTTTTTTTGTAGTATTAAACTTTGTTTTCTGCTTTTAGTAGCGGAGTTTCTTGTTATATTCAGAAATATTCGTTATAATTGCACTATTGGCCCCATCGTCTAGTGGCCTAGGACGGGACGTTTTCAGCGTCTAAATCGTCGGTTCGAATCCGACTGGGGTCACAGTCTTGTTGCTTAATCTATGAAACAGGAATATAGTATATTCATATGAACCGCAAGCCACTTCTTATACTCCTTATCATCATCGCCATAGTAGTTATTTTTGTTGTCGGCCGCGGGTTATATAGACATGGGTATTTAAACAAAATTTTCCCTCAATCCTCAAATCCATTGTCTACAGGTAGTGTTGGACAAACAACAACGGCAACTGGATCGTCGCTTATTCAGTCAATGACTATACTTGTGCCAGAACATGGAGGAAGAGTCGATTGGTCTAACCAAAATATTATTGCATTCAGTAAATTTACCAACAAAAAAAATGGAGGCGAAATTTACACAATGAATCCAGATGGCACAAATCAAGTATGCATTACCTGTAATAGTTCACAGATTTCCCATATTAGTAATGATCAGCCTGCTTGGACTCCTGATGGAAAATACATTTTGTTTCAATCTGTTGATCAAAATTTATATAATGGCCTTTCATTACCGTCAGGAAGAAAAGCCCAAGTGGTTCAAGGTGGAGCTGGATTGGATAACAATTTATGGCTGGTGACTCCGGATAGTAAATCATTTATACAGTTGACCCACGTTGGACAAGCAGACGCAGTTTTACATCCACATTTCTCTCCTGACGGCAAAAAGTTGTTTTGGGCTTCTAGGGCAACAAATAAAACAAGTAGTGGACAATTAACAAAGGGCGGACAATGGATGTTGTCTTATGCTGATTTTATAGACGATTCAAGTGGACCACATCTTAGTACTATAAAAACATCCCAACCATTAGGTTCTTTGGCATTTTATGAAACTCATAACTTTTCACCAGATGGACAAACTGCTTTATTTTCGTCAGATATCAATGCAGACTCATCAGCTCCATCAGATGCCTCTGCGTTTGCTGGAAATATTTATTTATTTAATTTTGCAACTGGTAAAGCTACCCCACTTACGACTGGTGTCAATGTTTGGAATGAACATGCACAATTCTCCCCAAGTGGAAAAAAGATTGCCTGGATTACTTCACAAGGATACGCTTTTACTCCAACAGGGAATTGGCAGAGCACCTTAAAAACTGATCTGTGGATGATGAATGCTGATGGATCAAATAAACAACAACTGACATTTTTTAATACTCCGGGGAAAGAGCAATATACAGGAGATCGAGTTATTCTTTCTGATGGCTCATGGAATCAAGCAGGTGATAAATATGTCATGCAAAAAGACACTATTGGAGGCATTAGCGATACCAGTCAAGTTGTCGTCTTCAACTTCTCTACTCCCCAATAAGAATATACTCAACAGCCAACATTCAGCTTTTGTCCAGGGACGATAATAGTAGAGTTAAGATTATTTTGTTTTACAATATCTGAATATCTACTTCCATGACCTAAAATTGATTTTGCTATGTGCCACAGAGAATCACCTGCTATTACTATATATTGACAAGAGGTGCCAATGGCAACTGGTTTAATGCTGCTTGTTGGTGTTGGCGCTGAAGTAAGCTTTGTTATTTGCTTTGGAAAAATAGAAAGAATTTCAGAAAGAAGATTTTTGTAATACCTGCGGCCTGCCGATGATCCTTTTTTAATCGTTGTTATTTTCATTTCATTACCCCAATCACCCGTGGAACAGCCATTTCCTGCACGAATTCTAAAATAATATATGGCAGAAGGGGAAAGTTCATTAATTGTGTAAGACAGTACTCCACTCGACGATCCCTGATTTAACGAAACTCCGAACCTCTGATCGCCTGATGTGTATCCGTAGGAAATATAGTAGCTCGAAACGCTCCCAGAAGCTGGAGCAAAATACAATATTACTTGGTTTGCTCCTGCGTCTATTTGAAAAAGGTCTGGAGTTCCAGATGGTTTTGTTGCCGTGCATGTTGGAACTGATGTTGATGAATTGTTTGTGGAATTACTAGAACTATTTGTTTGACCAGAGGATGCATTTGTTGGAGTTGGGGTTGCAGTACTCGTCGGTGTCGGCGTAGAAGTTGGCGTAATAGGTGTGATGTAGCCAAAGTCTATCTTATGTGGATCGCCGCTTGTTGGTGGTAAGGAACCATTTATACGAAATGCAAACAACATTCTGCTATTTTGCCTGTTGTCATACATAATAGGAATATCTGCTCCTCCATCAGCTCCAGCTGAACCACTGGAATTTGTGTAAAATCTGGTTTGAGAACCAAGCGTCGTACCATCAAACGTTTTATAATCAATCGATCCGTTTGTTCCATTCGTGGTTGACTCAACATAAGAAGTATAGATATATCCTGTTGTTGCATCAAAGGCAATATCTCCTGTTGGCGCGTACGAATGCGTACCATTTGCACTATAGGCATCGAATGTCGCAGAAGGTGTATCACTACTATCCAAATACGCAAAACTCCAGGTATCACCGGACGAATTATCTTTCCATCTCGCCCAACCGACATACAACCTATCGTTTGTGCTGTCCAAAACTGGTCTGGTAACTAGTTGTTGTTTTTGATTATATCCTCCTGCTTGATTGTTTATAGATCCAACGGTAACAGGTGACTGGATTCCATTGCTCCAATCAGTACTTGAACTATTCCACGCTCCTCTATATGAATAAAGATTGCTGTTTGACGAAGCGCTCACAGCAACAAATATATAGATATCATTTTTTTTCGCACCGGTTCCACCTCTAACTATTGCTGCTGGTACAACAGTTGTACTGGTTGAGGAGTAGATTTTATCTGCAGGAATTTGTGGAGCATCAACCGAGAAAGTAGCTGCTGATCCATCTATAGCTACCCAATTACTACCAGTGCCATCTGCATTTGTATTGCTTAACTTTCGCATCGAAGCTCTCACCTCTCCCCTTGAACTCGTCATTCCATTTTTTGCCCAAACAGCAATCAACTCTCCGTACGTTGATCCATCATTTACCCATAAAGCCACTGGTTCTTCAGTAGTAGCGCTGGCATCAGTATAATCTAGCTGCAAATTAACACCCGTGTCTACTCTTTGAATGCTGGTAATATTATTACTTCCATCACGGGTGATACTATACCTTCTGTAGATAACTCCTCCACCTGAGCTACTATCTTGAGCAACCCAAATTACGTGTAATATATCATTGACTGAATCATAGGCAATGGATCCTCTATCTAAAAATCCATATGACTCTGATCCTTGTGTCCAATTTGCACCATTATCATTAGACCATGCCCAGTGATGGTTTGTGCCACGGTCTTCAGTCATCCAAATATACTTACCATATTTATCAATTGTCCAGACTCTCCCCTGGCTAAAATTTATTGCATCAGGTCCACCGTCAGCTGCATCAGCAGTACCAATGCCTGCATAAGTTCCATCTGCGTACGCAGGCTGTAAGCGATGAGCAAAGAAGAAAAGGAGAAATAAGAAAATAAATAAAGAAACAAACCATTTATTCATGGCACTATACTAATCATATCAGAAATGATCTTTGTAATTCAGCGCTTAAGTAAAAGAGGAAATTGACTGATGTGTATAAAAATAGTTTAGTGGTATGTAACAGTTAGTTTTGGAGCATTCGTAGCACTCGCATCGAAACTTTGTACAAACTTTCTTCCCCATGCTCCACCTGTACCTTTAAGAATTACAGAAAGCGAATTACCAGATTGCCAATCAGACCTATTCACAACATCCTGGATTACTGTAGAGATGTTTTCTAATGTATACCATGTGTTGGTACTCCAGTTTACATTGTCATTATGAGTGGCAGAATGAGTTGTAAGTGTGCGTTGCGACGGTTTGTTAGAGCTTGAGAATGTCGCACTGTTGCCTATTGCATCTGCGTAGGTGTTAAAAGCAATACCGGTCCATTGTGATTGTGTTGAGTAAAACAAAAGAGACGCCGATGTAATTACTGCATTTTTTGGAATTGACACATTTATAAACCGCAAGCCTGTATAACTGGATGTTGTTGACTGACCATCTCCAATCCAATTCGTTGCGGTTGTTGTAAGTGTTGTTCCATCTTGATTTGCATCATCAGAAGAAGCTTTTACTTGTAATGTGACCGTTGTTTGCGTTCCTGTTGGAGTGACTGTGGGCGTTGGAGTAGAAGTAGGAGTCGGAGTTGGTGTGCTTGTTGGTAACGCAACAATGCCAAAGTTTACAGTAGTATTACTATTTAAGTTTGGTATCGAGACAGGATTGGTGGTGGTTTTTTGATATCCTGCTGGAACAGTAAGTGTATCGGAATATGCTCCTTGAACAACATTGGTAAAAGTATAATTCCCTGACGTGTCGGATGTGGTTGGTGGAACAGAAGAAAGAGTTATTGTTGCTCCTTGATACCCTACTTCTCCAGTATCTTGAACTCCGTTTTGATTGTTATCAACATACACCGTCCCAGAAACTGTATATGTTGGAATAGGAGTTGGCGTTGAAGTAGGGGTAGAAGTGACAGTGGGCGTTGCTGTTAAAGTCGGTGTTACCGTTGGTGTACTTGTTGGAGTTACTGTCGGCGTTGACGTTGGTCCACCACCACTAACGCCTGATGTTGCCAATCGCCCATACCAAAGATTTGTATTAGAGTAGCTTCCGCCAACCGCATCAAAAAAAGCAAATTCAATAGTTTCGGGACGATTCCAGCCTACATCCGACCATTTCGTAGAAACCGAATTATCCATTGAATCTCCTGCAGGAGGGTTTGCAAAAATAACCGGATTATTCCACGTTCCATTACTGTTTCTTTGGACAGAACACACTTGCGTTTCTAAAGTACAGGTTG
>CAZKLH010000064.1:0-5736 GCA_964553595.1 uncultured Gammaproteobacteria bacterium
TTGGGTTCTGGCATAGTTATAAATTTTTACTTCATCCAAACTAGTCTGAGTAGATCTCGGGGTTCCAGAAGAGGTTCTCCCAAACTCAAAATTAGCTGTATTAGTAAGATTAACAGTTGCTCCAGCTGTAGTTGACCCATCTAAGCTCCCGTCGTAATAGAATTTATAAGCTGTGCCTCCAGATCTAGTAATAGCAATATGGTGCCATCCAGAGGTTGGTTGATTTGTAAAATTATAATTGACATTAAAACTTCCTCCAGCATCCACAGAATCATCGTATTTTAGGTTAGTTATTGGATTTCCTGCGTATATTGTCCAGGTATTAGCAGGAGCATTAGTAGAACCTCCTTTATTAATTATCCCTGCATTTAATGGGGAAGCAGAGAAGCTGTTAAGGGGGAATTTGATCCATGCCATGATGGTGAAATCAGAGGTTCCAAATGCAAGAGCGCTATTATCTGAAACATCTGCATAATCATCGCTCCCGTTAAAACTTCCTCCAGAACCGATAGGTGATGGTATCCAGTGTTGAGCGCCAGTTCCATGCCAAGTCATATTATTGGCATTACCTGAAAGATCATAAATAGTTGTGCCATTATTTTCTTCAAAATTATAATATGCCACTGGTCCTGGAGCAAAATTATATAAAAATTGAACATCAGAAGAAGAGAGCGCTCGATTATAGATCCTGGTTTCATCCATTGTACCTGCAAACCGTTCTCCTAAAGTTTCATCACTACCAATTAAAAGAGAGCCTGAGCTGGCAGCTCCTCCATAGGAAGTGGTATTGCTTGCTTGAAGCAAACCATTTACATATATCCTTAACCCGGAAGAATCTCCAATACAGGCAACATGAGCCCATGTATTGGCAGTTAAAACTGCGCCTGTCATAATTTTATTTGTATTACCTTGATCTAAAAATTCGATCGCAGTTCCTGATACCCGGCAACGATATCCATTGTTAGCATTTTTAGAAATAAAATTACCTGTTTGGCTGGTGTTGGAAGGATTGATCCAAGCAGAGATAGTTATAGCTGCTGGATTGAGAACAGATGAGGATCCTGCATCTACATAATCATCTGTTCCATCGAAAGTTCCTCCTTTTCCAAATTTACCAGATGCTCCACCAGTTGGACCTGTTGTGTTGGGACATGATTTTCCAGTATTACCATTTCCAGAGGAGTCTGTTACTGTGGCAGTAGAACAGTCATTGGTCCAAGAGGTTTCATCCATCTTCCAGTATCCAATTAATCCATTTGATAAAGCACTCGGCTGATTGTTAGAGGCGCCCAAAACGTTTCCGCTTGCTGCAATACTTCCTCGAGAGTTGTAGTCGACAAGCACCTGCGACGCAGTCCTGGTACTATTATATATTTTAACTTCGTCTATAAATCCTTGAAAATACGTAGAAGAGGAATTGCCGATAGTAAGAGACGATGTGCTATTAACACTTGAATCTGTACTGGTAATCGTAACATATTGCCATTGATTAGTGGTAAGAGTTGAGCTTTGAATACCATTGACGTAAATAGTACTTTGAGAGAATCCGCTGGTTGAAACTGTTCCAGAAGAAACAGTAATTTTATGGGTACCACCATCTAAATCAATTAGCGCGCTTGTCGTCACACTGTTTGGTTTAATCCACATACCAATAGTTTTTATATTGTTGATAGCAGTTCCGACAGTTACTTTGGAAGACGTTCCATCAAAAAATAAACATTTACCAGACAGGCATTGATCGGCATTTTGCCAGGTGGGCTTAGTAGTTCCAGCAAGGGTTCCAACTATTTTATTACTTGTTGAATCGGTGGTGGTTGTTCCAAACCCTTCATTAAATTTCCAGTATGCTGCAGGTGCTGGTGCTTTTTCTTCAGAGCCGACAGTGGTAGTCAGAGAGCCATAAGTAATAGAGAGTTGAGGAGCGTTGGCTGCAGAGCTGTCAAATGATTCATAATCCTGCCATTCAGAGTCACTTGTAGATGAGTCTGTATCAATAATAATTGCCATAGCATTTCCAGAACTCCATCCAGCTCTATTTACGATCTCCTGGACACAGGAGGTAACTGTAACTGATTGAAGAGCAGTTGTAATGTTGTGTTGATCCCAAAGTCCACATTCAGCTGTAGATCTTGGACGATTTGTTGCATTTAACATACCTGCAGTTGTGCTAAAAGTTGCTGCGTTATCTGCAGCTTGGGTGCTAACATGATATTTAATTACATCTGAACCTGCATCAAAAGCAGTGTGAGGCTTTAGACTAAAGGTAGCGCTGGTTATAGTTGCGCCCTGGGGTATTGTTACACTGGTAAATCTTGCTGCAGCGCTATAATCATCTCCATCACCTCCGGAATGTCTTCCTGGGGAGAATGAATTTGTAGTAAATGAGGCATTGTTGGTAATTGCAGTTCCTGTGGTTGTCCAGGTGCGGGTTGCTCCTGAGGTCATACCATGTTCTATAGCATCATCTGTACTTGCTCCAACTTGTAAGCTTAATGTCTGAGAATTATTTGAAGCAGAGGTGGAAAAATTAGTTGCAGAAAAACCATCAGGTGCGTTGGGATTGCCATAATACATATAAATAGTCACTAAACCGGCGGGATATGTTTTGAAGTTGACATTAATAGAAGTACTCGAAGTATTGCACCCTGAAACTATGTAATACTGTAGAAGCTCACCATTTTTTTGAGTAAATCGTAAATCCCCGCAATCAGACTGAAGTTTACTGTTGCTAACTAGAGTAGAAGTATTAATAACGAGCGTGATGTATACATTACTTTCAGCTGCTGTGTGACTTGATAAATCAAGTGATTCTCGAAATGCCCAGTTGCTATCAAACCAGGCAGCATCTGCTTTTTTAGGAGCAAGAAAATAATTACTTAAAGGCACAAGAATAACAATAGCCAGTAATAAAGCCAATACTCTTTTTGTAGACGGTTTTCTGATCTTCATACTAATTGATAATCCACCAATTCACTTTAATATCTTCGACAAGTGGATTTTGAAGAGTAATCGTAAATGCATTCGTTCCGCTTGCTTTTGCACCAACTGCAACTGCTTTATTTGGAGAAGTAAAGATAAGCGACTTACTGGTGAGCGCAGTGGTTTGGACAATCACACTCGTTTGTCCTGCCTTAATCGTTATCGACCCAACGGATGCAGAAAGTACTGCAGACGTTGTTGCAACAGGTGGTGTTGTAATCGATAGCTTCTGTGCGCTCACACCGTTTGCTTGCACTTTGTCTGCAGTGATGGTTCCAAGACTTGTGATATTCCCTTTTGTATCAATAGTCACATTACCATTTGCAATATCAATGCCATTTATTCCAGTACTTTGCAGTCGCAGTGGGCCAGAGAGTGTATTAATTGTTGCGCCACCTAATGAGTCCGTGGTATCAAGCCCATTAATCGCAAGAACTCCAGCGGTAATATTTCCTGTCACACCAAGATCAGATACTGTTGTTCGCCCGAGCACATTGAGTGTTCCAGAAACAGTTGCGGTTTCTGTTGTGAGTGTTTGGAAATCGCCGATAAGAGTTGACGATGGACTTGCTGTCAGGTCGAATGATGATGTATCAAACAAACTGTCAAACATCGCAGACGTGCTTGCGTCTGACTGCGCTTGCAATTGAGACACCTGATTTTCTAAATCAGTGACTCTTAGTGCAAGTTCTTCAACTGAATTTTGTAGTGTTGCGGCGTGTGAAGCGTTTGCTTGTTCAAGCGAAGTAAGATCGTTTATATTATTGGTAACGTTTTGTCCGCCAACAGTAATTTGTGATGCAGTAATGCTTCCCGCCTTGAGATTTGCGATCGCGACGTCTGAAAATGCCCCAACAGTTCCGATGGTTTGTCCATTGCTGTCTTTAAGACTAAAAGAAGGGGAGAGACCTGTACCAAGCAAAGAATCGCTTTGCATAATACTTATATCTCCTGTTGAGGTGATATACACAGTTGGGTCGTACCAAGACACATTAACAAATACCATCATCGTGCCAACTCCACTACCATTAAAGCTTTCAAGCGCTTTTCCAATAACAAACCCTGCTTGCGTTGCTTTCATTGCAGTTCCTGGTATTGAAGAAGAGGTAAGCATGTCTCCTGGGTTAACCGCGCCATTTTCTGTGGTAACTTTTACTGGTACTCTTCCGTTTAATGCAAGGGGTAGGGGATTATCTGTGCTTTTTACGTTGTACCCAATGCTATTAAAGTCTCCAGGATCAGAAGAGATAATACCCATCATGCCTGGTTGATAGGCACCACTTGATTTTGTTAACTTTACAAGTCGTTTCCCATCGGTTGTTGTTGTGTAATCGGTGGATGCCATTACGATATCGCCAGTTTGCACGTTTTGCTCTGTTGGGTACATTTCCATGTAATCTGCACCAGGTGATCCCGTGCAGTCAACAATATTAACATTATTATTGGTTGCAGCGGATGCTGTGCCGCTGTGGCAAAGAGCAACCGAAGATTGATTTGACCCAAGATCTAATTGTATTGTTCCAGCAACGTCCAACTGTGCAGCTGGAGAGGTAGTGCCGACACCCAGATTTCCAGAAATAGCAAGGCCGCCAACAGGTCCTCCAGTTCCTTCTTTGAATCCAATTGTTTGATTGCCAACTATCTGCAGTGATGTTCCTGGATTCGAGCTGCCGATACCAACGTTACCTCCATAGACTGCCAATTTTGCAGAGGTTGGCGTACTTGTTCCGATGCCAACATTACCAGAAACAATAAGACCATTGGATGGGGCTATTGTTGACCAGTACGAACCAAAAGACGCAGAACCATTCACAGCCAGTTTATTTACTGGGTTTGTCATGCCAATACCAACATTCCCATTATCCAAAACAGCAAGGCCATACGCTCCGGTAGAATCTGTTGTTAAGAAACCAAGCCCAGTCGATGTGCCAGATCCAGTGATTTGCAATCGTGCAATTGGGCCGGTTTTGCCAATACCGATTCTGTCATTGGTTGAGTCGATGTTAAAAATTGAATTGTTTGAAGCATCAATAATGTTGAGAGCAATTGTTCCTCCAGCAACTGTCCAGTTTTGGACTTGATTTAAATAGACTCCGCCTGGCGTATCAAGAACAAGTTGTCCAGAATTAAATGTTTTAAGCGTTAGATTTGAAGAATTAAATACTTCACCAGCTTGTATAGTTAAAGGAGCTTCTGATTTTATAAACGACGACGTTGGATTGGTAAAATTAACATCATATGCAATAGAAACATCACCTGCTGCGTTAAATGCTGCTGGAAGAGAGGAGGTGACTGCTGTTTGGGAAACAGAGAAGAGCGATGTGCCGTTATTTTTTAGATTAAATAAGTTCCCTGCAAAATTCGAATTCGCAAAGCCGATATTTAAAGAGAGTAAATCTCCGGTTGGAGCGGTCGATGGGTTAGACGCAGGTGTCCAATCTAAGGCCATGAGCGAACCAGTACTGAGTACTGTAGATGAAGAGGAAATGGATGCTAAATTGCCACTTGTCAATGAAGCGGAGCCGAGATACATACCAGTACCTGTTGTTAATGCATTGGAAGTAAAGGCAAACGAAGAGGACAGTATGCTGCCTGTTGTGTTGTTGGATACGTCGCTGAGTGATCCATGAATGTCAAGCGCTGCAAGTGGTGAGGTGGTTCCAACACCGGCATTACCTGCTGATGTGACAACGAAAGGATTGCTTGCGCTATTATTGACTTGGAACAGTTGGGACGGATTTGTCGTTCCAATACCAA
>CAZKLH010000065.1:0-5730 GCA_964553595.1 uncultured Gammaproteobacteria bacterium
CCATTGCGAGGTTTTGCTAAACAATTGAGACGTAAGGCTAGCGTGGGTTCGAATCCCACCTCCTCCGCTAAGCGTCGTAACCGTGAGTTATTTTTAGGAGAGGTCGCATAGTGGACGAGTGCGGCGGTCTTGAAAACCGCTAAGAGTGAAAGCTCTTCGCGAGTTCGAATCTCGCCCTCTCCGCAGACTATTTTATTGCAATCTCGTGTATCTTGTTGTCAGCGAGAATAAGTATTTTTTTGTCTTTTTCGAATACGTCAAAGTCCTTTGCGCTTTTTATAATATCTGCTTGATACTGTGCTTGATAAGCCCCGGTTTTTGACAAAACAACAATCCGTTTGTTGCCAATATCAAGAATGTAGACGTTATTTGTATCTGTGTTGGTAAAAATCTTTGTTGGGTTAACTAATTTCTTATCCAATCCACTTACCGTTACCGGATCCAAATTTCCGCGAGTAAATCGTAGGATCGTTCCGTCTTGTAAAAGCACCCAAATAGACGTATCGACGGTGAGAGAAACTGCTTTTGAGAAATCCTGAGTACTGCTTCCACCAAGATAACTTGTGGTGCTAAATCCAGAATCATTTGCGATAAATTTATAGATTTGATTCGATTGTTTATCCAAGAGATACAAATTGCCAAGGTACGTTCCTAATCCTCCAATATCACTCCAGGTGCTTGTGTTTTTAACGAGAACCGTTTGTTTCTGCGATGTTTTATCTACAGAAGAGATATTTGCTTGTGTTGCAAGATATATCGCTTTGTCATCTTGCGTAAAGTAACTTGATGAGTTTTTTATCTCTGTTGTTAAGAGAGGACTGGAGTTGGCGTCAACACTTTTTGTTTGTACATCATTGACGTTTCCTGCTGATTTGAGTGCGTCGGTAATTTTTTTAAGCAATGCCGAAGCTTCTGTTTGCTCGCTTGATCCTTTTGGAAATTTTGTTATTGCAGGAGAGAGTATGTCTTTTGCTTGCTGGTAATCGTCAAGTGCTAGTGAAGTATTGAGCGGGGCAATAGCATTGCCTTCATCGAATTTTTTTTGTGCCGGGTCAATAACACTTTGAAAAAGCTCGTGTGTTTTTTGATCTGCCTTCTTTTTTATGGTGAAGTAAATACTTGAGATAAATACAGCAAGAATAACCACAGCGATGGTAAGAAACAGTTTCTTTTTGTGCGTTAGTTCTACATGCAAGGGGATTTTTGGAAATCGTTGCGAGGTGTTTCGAATCGCCGTATCTTCTCGCATGCGTATCGGTTGAGCCATTGGCTGCTCTGGTTGTTGTATTTCTTCTTCAACTTCTTGTATGTTTTGTGCCTCGCTGGCTTCTTCCAAAGGTTGTTCAGCGTCTGAGGTTGGTTTTTGAAATGAAACAAAAATTGCACACGCACCCCCTTCTTCTTTCTCATGAATTTTTGGGGCAAAGGTTTCGGCGATATCGTCTGGTGTCATACTATCGATTGTTGCAAAGAGTTCGTCTTTTGGAATAATTGATGTAAATTGTGAAGTTGCTAAAACAATGAGATCCTTATCTTGTAAGAATCCAGAGCTTGCAGTGAGCTCTTCGGTGTTTTTTAAAATTGCGCCAACTTTATCATGTCGCTTCAGAATAATCCCACCTTTTCCAAGAAGAAAGGCGTACATAATATGATCTCCTTTTATGATTGGACCTTGAGGGATTGATATAACACAAAACGAAGCGCTTATTTCACTTGGAATCTTTTGACAAGCAAGCTCAACAGCTTTTTTTATTGTTGCGAGATTTTTTTCTTCCAGAGTAAAAAATTCCTGTTCGAGAGTATCGATAATTTGCTTGCCTGTAATATGTAAATCGAGGTCTTCAGCTTTTTGGGAAGACATGATGTGGAGAGAAAGGACAGCATATAAGCCTCCTGCGTTGTATGCTTGAGACCACGAAGTGTCGGTTGGTGTTGCGACAATTTTGGCAAATAGTTGTTTTGATGTTTCCATAATTACAGTATAGCAATGGCAAAAGCAAAAAGAGATAGAGCAAGGAGTATGTGAATAACTGCAATAATCGTGAGAAGTCCTGATATTGTTTTTTGGCTAACCGCTCGGTTCATAACGATAACCTGATTGAGGACAATAAACGTAAAAATAACATATAAAAAAATAACAACAAGAAATGCGATCTTTAGCAAAAAAAACGATTGAAAAAGATTGAGAATAGAAGAGAGATCAAACGACATGTGGATTCCTCCCTATTAAATCTTCAATAATACTTGAGACTCGTGCTGGTTGAGGCACTTGAATAAAGTCAAAGTTTGGATTGTCTCCTGCAGTATGAACAAAAACATCGCCAAAATTAAAAATTGATTGAAAAACGCCAATTTGCGTATAGTCAACATCTTGGACAAGATCGATTTTAGTTGAGGCAACGTTTGTGTAGATAATGTCTTGGAAGTCAATATCAACCACTCTTTTTTGTGTCACGAGCGAAATATTGTAAAACCAGGTGATAAAATTTGCAAAAATATATCCAAATACGACGAGATAATAAAAAAGACCTAATACAACATAGAATCTGGATGGCAGGGTGTTAAAAGGAAGATTTGGGTCTTGAAGCAGTGGTAATACGAGAGGGGGGATAATAAGAAAGATAAGAGAAAGAATAATCCAAGGGACATTGGTGATAAAGTGCTTTCGTAGAAAAAGTAACACATGCTCGTCGACTTCTTGTGTTTGGAAGGTGAATCCAACAGGATCTTGGCAAAACGCTGCAAATGCATGCATGTGATGTTCCTGAGTCTCTGTTTTTGCTGTAGTGGGTGGCTTCGTCTCAGAAATAGCTGATGTTGCTTTTGCTTTTTTTGGAGAAACAAAGACATCTGGCATAGTTAATTCCTTTCAATATTATATAACGGGCCCACAATTTGAATGCTTGCTGGAGCTCGTAAGTTAAAGTATGTTTTGAAAAAATCACCGGAGAAGCTTTGTGATCCGCTATCGCCGTTTGCAGTGACATTGGTGGTTTTTCCAGATCCAAAATCTGCCGATATATTTATCCCAGAGATAGAATTAAATGGAGTGATATTCCTATTTTTTAGTTCCTGTTTTACTTTGTCTTGATCCCACGTATCGGTTCCTGCAGGATTTGCTTTGTCGAGTTGATATAAATGGTCTCGTGTCCCAGAATCGTTTTGCGCAAGAAGCGTTGCATTGACAATGTCTGCGACTTCGTCTGATTTGAGCCATGCAGTTCCACCGTAGTCACTTCGGGCGCCCCAATCGCAGTAAAACCAGGGAGAGTCTTTGTCGTAAGCATTGTTTTTTAGGTCAGAAAAATTACCAACAGACCCGCTAAAATCAGCACCATTTTTTGTCCATGAAGTACCACTCCAACCAATATCTCCAGAAGAGTGAATATAGCCTCCGTGTGTCGATGAGAACCATGCTTTTACTGGATTGCCACCTTGTACCATAATTTGCCCAGAGGTTTCGTTGACTGCCTGCTCCCAGTTGCCTCCTTTTGGATTTGGCTGGAATACTTGGCATGAATCTGTTGCGCAAATAGAGCTTTGCCCATTGTTGGTGTATGCCAAGACATACGAGCGAATTGCAATTGCCTGTGCTTTGAGAGCTGCAAGATTGTTGTCTGTCCAAGAATCCGGGACTTCGTAAATACGTTTGACATAGTCTTCAAGAGAGTAGGATCCATAGCCATCCACGTTTATTTGTATGCCAGTGTTGGCGTTGGAAATTGAATCATAAGAATAGTATGCTTGTAAAATTTGATTGTCATCTTGTCCTGCTTTTGCCCGTCCCCATGCGCCGTATTGATTAAGTCCGACTCTGTTAGGGACGCCATAGGTAAAGAATCCAAAACCACCAGAAAACCCAGCGCTTTTCCCATCCGTGAGATCGCTTGAACATCCACCCTGTGTGTTATAGGCAAACAGAGGAATATTTAGGTTTGCAAGTCTTTGTGAAAGGATCGCTTGTTGCTGTGCTGTAAGATCTGCAATTTGCGTACTTAACGTTGCTTGATATGCTTTTGCGCCAAGAACGACTTTGTTAAGATCGTCAGATTGTTTATCGAGACTCGCTTTTGTTACAGAAAGCCTCTGTTCTTCGTCTTCTAGATCTTTTTTCTTTGTTTCCAAATCCTGGAGCGTAATTGCAATGTCTGCAATAATTGCTTTGTCCTGGTCGGTTGTTGCTTTTTGGTAGGCGAGTATTTGTGTCGTGCTTGCTGCAGATTGCGCAGAAAGAAGTGTTAATAAGGGTGAGCTGTTGTAGCTTTTTATATAGAAATCGCGAATGGTCTCGTAGAGAATTGCTTGTTGTTTAGCGAAATTCTTGTAGCCGGTATCAATATTTTTTTTCTTTTCCGCAACATCCGTTTCAATGGATGCAACTCTCTCTTTTATCTGTGCAATTTGAGAAAGCATATCATCGAGTTGGGACTCAAGCGGTGCGGTTGCAGATTTAGACATAGAAAGTGCCTTGTTTAAATCATCAAGCTGCTTATTAATGTCGTCTAGTTGATCTGAAGAGCTTTTTGGGACAAACAAAAATAACGAGCTTATGCAAAGCAAGAAAAAAAAGAGTATGGGCAAGACGCGATTCATACGCTCTATTATAACAAATCGGAGCAAGCACGCTTTTGCGCTCTTTTGCTTTGTCTTGCAAAATAGGGAAATCATGCTATGATTAGAAAAATTGTTCTCTATGGATAATGCAGGATTTCAAAACGTTTCAGTTGCCAATCAGCAAAGTCAATCACAGGAATTCTCACAAAATCCAAAGCGCTCAAAACGATTTTTCTTTTTCATACTTTTTCTCCTTATTGTTGGCGGATTATTTTTCTTTGGGAGAAGCAAGATTTCGGGGATAATGCATAAATTATCTTCGAGCCCGACTCCAACAGTTACTCCATCCTCAACCCCAGAGCCAACGCAAGTCGAAGACACGCCAACGCCAGAGGAAACAACTACTCCGCAAGAAACTGACACCCCAACCCCAAAACCAACACAAAATCCCGTTGATTCGGCAACTGGTCTTGATAGAAGTACGTTAACTGTTGAGATACAAAATGGTAGCGGTACTGTTGGTGTTGCGAGTAAGGCATCGGATATTCTCAAAAATTTAGGATATCACGTAACTGCGATTGGCAATGCAGATAATTTTGATTACGATAATACAACAATTATGGTGCGGGATACAAAAAGCGACTTTTTGTCTTTGTTGCAAAAAGACCTTTCAGGAAGTTATACGGTAGGGAGTACATCTGCAGCGCTTTCCGCCTCATCATCTGCAGATGCACTTGTTATTGTTGGAAAAGAATAATCTATGAAAACGTACGACGTGGTTGCGGTTGGGAATGCAACAATTGATGCATTTTTAACGATTCATGATGCGAATGTGCATTGCCGAATAGACGAAAAAGCGTGTGAGCTTTGCGTCCGGTATGGAGAAAAAATTATGCTGGACAACTGCAGCTTTCAATCTGGCGGCAACGCATGTAATGTCTCGGTGGGCTTTTCTCGCTTAGGTTTATCATCGACTCTTGTAGCAGAAATTGGCGATGATGAGTTTTCGCAAAAGATTATAAACGGATTAATAAAGGAAAATGTCGACAGAGAATTTCTTTTGCAAACAAAAGACGTTGGCTCTTCGTTTGCGATTGGCTTGCAATTTCAGGGAGAACGTACATTGTTTGTTGAGCATGTCGCAAGAAAGCACAACTTTGCACTCGACAGATCGGA
>CAZKLH010000066.1:0-5657 GCA_964553595.1 uncultured Gammaproteobacteria bacterium
ACCCGAGAAGTTTGTGTTATATGTTGGAGATGTTACATGGAATAAAAATTTACCTCGATTGGTTGAGGCAATAAAAAGAACAAATATTTCGTTAGTTATGGTAGGCAAAGCATTAGCTGCAGAACAGAGCAAGTCAGATAATATTTGGAATTCTGATATAGTTAAAGTTTTAAAAACTATAGAAGATGATGGGCAATTTATTCGATTAGGTTTTTTGCCATTAGAAGAATTGGTTTATATTTACAATGTTGCTACGGCATTTGTTATGCCTTCTTTATATGAAGGTTTTGGACTTCCCATACTGGAGGCAATGAGCTGTGGTTGTCCTGTCATAACAACAAAAGAAGGATCATTAGAGGAAGTTGCTGGCGATGCTGCATTTTATGTTGATGGATATAGTGCTGATGACATCAAAAAAGGAATAACAGAATTGTACAATAATGAAAAATTGTGTAGGGAGCTCTCCGAAAAAGGCTTAAAACAAGAAAGTCATTTTTCTTGGGAAAAAACCGCAAAAGAAACAGCAGAGGTTTATAAAGTAGTATCAAAAGAAGAGGTATAGTTTTTATGAAACATAAAATTTATCAAGTGATCTATAATCCTCTTATTTCTGGAAGCATTATTATTCTTGCGGGTTCATTGTTGGGAAATTTCTTCAATTTTCTCTTTAATATTTTTATGAGCAAAAATCTTTCTCCTGCGGAGTATGGCACGCTTGTGTCTTTGGTTTCTCTGATGACACTTGCAACACTTCCTGCTGGATCGATAGTTCCGACAGTTGTTAAATTTGCAGCGACTTATTTTGCCAAGAATGAGTTTAATTTATTGCGTGGATTATTTTATAAAATTTTTAAACCGTCCGTGATATTCGCTTTGCTTGCATTAGTCATTTTTACAGTGTTCACTCGCGTGATCGCCGATTTTTTTAAGATAAAAGATACATATTTAATTTATTTAGTCGGGATAGCTGTCTCATTTGGATTTATAAGTGTAGTTAATGTTTCTCTTTTGCAGGCAAAACTTGCATTCAAATTTATATCAATAACTAATTTGATTGGAGCAGTCCTAAAGTTGTCTATTGGTGTACTTTTTGTTTTTTTAGGATTTTCTGTTTCTGGCGCGATGTGGGCAATAATTCTTTCTTTTGGAGTGCCTTATTTGCTTAGTTTTTTTCAACTTAAATTTATATTTGAAAAACACGTTATTGTCCCAACGATACGTTTTCGTGAATTGTTTTCTTATGGTATTCCTGCATCATTAGCACAGTTTTTTTTAACCTCATTTGTTTCAACAGACATTTTGCTTATTAAGCATTTCTATGATCCGAAACATGCAGGATTGTATGCTGGGCTTTCTCTTGTTGGGAGAGTGATTTTTTTTCTTTCTGCGCCCATCGGAACTGTTATGTTTCCTTTAGTCGTTCAGAAATTTACTAGAAAAGAGCGATATCATACTGATTTTATTATAGCTTTACTATTGGTACTTATTCCATCAGTTTTTCTTACTGGTTTTTATTTCTTTTTTCCAAAATTCACGGTAGAATTCTTTTTGAAAGGAAATGATTATCTTAGCATTGTTCCACTAGTGCCCATTTTTGGTGCATATATTGGAGCATATTCTCTTCTTGCATTATTAACTAATTTTTATCTATCCATAAATAAGACTAGAGTTTTTATTCCAATAGGGGCTGGAGCGATTATTCAGGCAATACTAATCATTTTTTATCATGGCAATTTTGCCCAGGTAATTATTATTTCCTTTAGTATTGTAAGTTTACTTCTTGTTTCTCTTCTGTTATATTACTTTTTTGTCCTGTGTGAAAAATGAAAGAACCAAGGCAGATAAGACCCTTATATCTATTGTTATCCCCGCATATAAACAAGAGAGCACAATCGTAAAAGATCTTATTAGAATTCAGAGAGTACTTGATCAAATTCGCTACGATTATGAAATCATCGTTGTTGTGGACGGTATGTTAGATAAGACTTTTGAGAAAGCAAAAAAATTAGCATCGTCAAAATGCAAGGTGATTGGATATTTGGAAAATAGAGGAAAAGGGTATGCAATACGATACGGAATGATTCGGTCAAGAGGTGATATTGTCGGATTTATTGACGCCGGAATGGATATTAATCCAAATGGATTATCTATGTTGCTTGAGCACTTTGAATGGTATGATGCGCATATCATAGTTGGTTCAAAACGACATCCCGTTTCTAAAATAAAATACCCGTTTGACAGAAAAATTATTAGTAGTATTTCACAAGTATTTATTCGATTATTGTTTGGTCTTAATCTAAGAGATACTCAAGTTGGAATGAAGTTTTTTAGAAGAAGCGTTTTGAAAAAAGTATTACCAAGACTAGTTGTAAAAAAGTTTGCATTTGATATTGAAATATTGGTCGTATCGCATTATCTTGGATTTAAGAGAATATATGAAGCTCCAATTGAGCTTAACTGGAATACTGGCACTGGAATTACTGCAAAAAACCTCTGGAGAGTTATTCTTTTGACTTTAATTGACACTCTCGCAATATTTTATCGTTTAAAAATATTAAAATATTATGCCAAGGTAAATAAGCGAGAATGGAAATCGGATCTAGGTGTACGTTTTCGTTTGAATCTTGGAAAAGTCAGTTCAATTCTATGAAAATATTAATTTTTAACTGGAGAGATATAAAAAATCCAAAAAAAGGGGGAGCGGAAATAATACTTTACGAATTGTGCAAGCGTTTGATTTCTCAGAATCATTCTGTGTCTTGGTTTAGTTATCGATTTAAAAATTCTTTAGCAAATGAAAACTTTGAAGGAATTAAGATCATAAGACAAGGGAATCAATTGAGCGTTTTTTTAAAGGCCTTTATGTACTACAGAAGTCTTATTGAAAAACCAGATATAGTTCTCGATTGTGTAAACACAATCTGTTGGCAAACTCCTCTCTATGTTGAATCTTCTCGAAGAAGATTATATGCAAATCAATCCGCAAGGAAAATATTTTTTTATGAATACTTATTTCCTTTTTCGCTTTTAGGTTTTATTTTTGAACCATTACAATATTTTTCATATAAAAACACTAAGACGTTTTGCTATAGCAATAGCATCAAGCAGGATTTGATCTCTTTTGGTATTTCTAAAAGTAAAATTGATGTTTTTCCTTTAGGTATCGATCACAGGAGATATAAACCCGAAAAAAAATCCTCTGTTCCGACATTTATATTTGTTGCTCGGTTCGTAAAGAATAAGAGAGGAGATATCTGTATCCTTTCCATGAAAATAGTCACTGAAAAACACCCAACAGCTAAATTATATATGATTGGGTATGGAGCAGAAGAGCAAGCGTTTAAAAAAATTATTAAAATTCATGCTCTTGAAAATAATGTGATTATTTGTAATAAAGATAATGTTTTTTTACAATCAAATAAAAAAGATATGAAGGTAAGATTTATGCAATCTGCCTGGGCTCTTCTTTTACCTTCTGTAAAAGAAGGATGGGGGATGGTGGTTACAGAGGCTGGTGCTTGTGGTACACCTTCGATTGTTTCCAACGTAACGGGATTACAAGATTCAGTAATTCACGATAAAACCGGGATTATTTTATCAAGCAATCCAAATCCAGAAGAGATGTCATCTGCCATGATGCAAATCATTGAAAAAAGGAAACTTCGTGATCAATTATCTGCAGAAGCAAAAAAGTTTTCTTCACAATTCTCCTGGGAAAAAAGTTATAAGACGTTTTATAAATATCTGATGGATAATTAATTATAATGAAGAAATTAGAACAGTTAGTTTCTGTTATTATCTCAACATATAATAACAGAAAAACAATTGAAAAATGTTTGAGTTCTATTAAAAAACAAACATATAGAAATATTGAAACTCTCGTTGTTGATGAGTATAGTACTGACGGAACATTGGGAATTGCAAAACTTTTCAAGACTCGTTTTTATTCACATGGTCCAGAGAGAGCAAATAACAGAAATTATGGTATGCAAAAGGCAAAGGGAGAATATTATTTTATCGTAGATTCTGATATGGAACTCACAAAAAATGTTATTTCGGACTGTATAATTCAGTGTCAGAAAAATAAAGCGGATGCTGTAGTAATTCCGGAGAAATCGATAGGAAAGGGGTATTGGTCGCAGGTGAGAGCCTTAGAGAAAAGTTTTTATGCAGATGGTGACGTGAGTGACGCCGCCCGTTTTTTTAAAAAAAATGTTATAAAAACGATTGGTGGATATGATCCTTTAATAGTTGGAGCGGAAGATTGGGATTTACATCAAAGAGTATCAATGCATAACTATACAATAAAAAGAATAAAGAGTTTCATCATTCATAATGAGGAAAATATTACACTTGGTCGTTTGCTTAAAAAAAAGATATATTATGGGAAAGCATTTCTTCTGTTTAAAAATAGATATCCAAAAGCATTTGGTAACTCGATTGTTCGCCAATCACTTCTTAAAAACTTACCTACATTGATTCTTCATCCGTTTTATGGTTTCGGAGTGATTTTTCTTAAATTTCTCGAAGGAATCTCATTATTTTATGGAATGATTCTTGCGTCGTTGGGAAGGCAATACATGCATTATTAGCTAAGTTAGACAATGAAACTTTCAAATAAGACAATACAGGAAATAAAAAAACAAAAAAACGCTATTCATGTCGTTTTAATTGGTACAAAACCAGATATTATCAAACAAGCTCCTCTTATAAAAACACTAAAACGATTAGGGCATTACACGCTTGTTGTTCATTCTGGACAGCATACGCAATTTAATCTTTCTGGAGGGCTTGAACAAGAATTTGGCATTTTACCTGATGTGAACTTGGGAATTTCTGGTAATTTGTTTGAGCAACAATCGCAAATAATCTTGCGTTTTGGGTCCTTGATACAAGAATTAAAAGTAATGAAAAAACAAGTTATACCGTATATTTGTGCAGATACCACGACTGCGCTTGCTGCTGGTATCGCTTCATTTGCAAATCAAATTAGCACGGTGCATGTAGAGGCTGGGTTGAGAACTATGTCTCCTCAAAAAGAGCTCGTTTTAGATCTTTTGAAAAAAAATGTAGACATCTATTCATATTTTAATAATTTAAAAAGGAAAAAATTCTGGGAAATGGGCTCATATGAACCATACCCTGAACAATTTGACACGAGAGCCGCTGGTCCATCTGCAGGTATTCATCTTGCCCCAACCCAGCTTAATTTTGATAATCTTGTTTCTGAAGGATACGCAAAAGAGAGAATATTTGTTGTCGGGAATATGGTAAGTGATGCATTGGATTTTATTAAAGACAAAGCAGCGAATAGTTCAATTACTAAAAAATTTCCTATTTTAAAAAAAAGAGATGCAATCAGATTTTGCATTCACAGAAGAGAGAATATTACATCATATCAAAGGTTTACTTCAATTTATCAGGCGATGAAAGTATTAATTAAGGAAGGAAGAACTGTCGTGCTCATTTCTTTAGGTGCAACTGAGAAAGCACTTAAAGAATATTCTTTAAAAAATGATATTGAAACACTCGCTCGTACCTACAATAATTTTATTTATTCTCCCGTGCTTCCATATTATTCAGATACTATAGCCCTTATGAGTAATTGTATGCTTGTTGTGACTCATTCTGGAAGCATTCAAGAAGAAACAAATCTT
>CAZKLH010000067.1:0-4663 GCA_964553595.1 uncultured Gammaproteobacteria bacterium
TTTAGAAGGAACGTAAATTACCTTCGTTATGTTCTGCCCTTCAATATATTTTTTTGTCTTTTCACTTTCTCTGGCAATCTTCTCGACCAACTGCTTATCTCCAGCATCCCTCTGAGCTATAACAAGCACATCCCGAAGCCGTCCATTAATCTGAACAGCCACAGAAACTTGCTCATCTCGCAGATATTTTTTATCAGTCACAGGCCAAGACTGCTTATGAATTGAGAACTCCTCTCCAATTTTTTGCCATAATTCTTCGGTTACATGCGGCGCAAACGGAGCAAGCAGAAGCAACAGTGTTTTTATTTCCGCTTTGCTGATCTTTGTTTTGTCTTCTGTTATAAAATTGTAATATTCCATAATTCCAGCAATTGCGCGGTTATACCTCAAATCTTCTATGTCATCGGTGACTCTTTGTACTGTCTTATTCATCCCCCGCTTTCTCTCCTCTGATTGACTGTCCAACAATTTAGTCTCTACGACAAGCGACCAAATTCTTTTAAAGAATCGAAACATCCCCTCAATACCAGAATCTTGAAAGTCTCCCCCTTGATTAAATGGACCGGCAAACATCAAATACGACCTTAGTGTATCAGCGCCAAATTTTTTAATATATGCATCGGGAATAACAACGTTTCCTTTGCTTTTACTCATTTTTGCACCCTCTTTTATGAGTAACCCATGCGCGTAAAACCGGGTAAACGGCTCTTCGAAATGAGAAACAAGGCCAACATCTTTAAAAAACATCGTCATAAATCTGGAATACAACAAGTGCAATACAGAATGCTCTGCCCCACCAATATACATATTTACTGGCAACCATTTTTTTGCCCGATCTGGATTCCAAGGACAACTAGTATCTTCCGTAGAGGTGTACCGGAAAAAATACCATGCGCTATCCAAAAATGTATCCGAGACATCAGTTTCTCGTCGTGCCTCTCCTCCACACTTTGGACACGTGGTTTTTACAAAATCAGCAACACTGGCCAAAGGCGATTCGCCTGTTCCTTTTGGCTTCCAGTCTTCTACATCTGGCAACAACACTGGCAATTGATCGTCTGGAACTGGCTGCCAATCGCACTTTTTACAATGAATAAGAGGAATCGGTGGCCCCCAATATCGTTGTCTTGATATTAACCAGTCGCGAAGATGGTAGGTTGTAATTTTCTTGCCAAAACCCTTTTCTTCCAAATAGTTCATGATTTTTTCCTTCGCAAGATTAATTTCAATACCATCAAGAAATGATGAATTAACCATAATTCCCTCTTCCTCTTGAACCTGTTCCTTTTTTGTAATTAACGATCTATCGTTGTCTATTCCTACCACAACACGAGCGATCGGTAATTTAAATTCTTTCGCAAATTCAAAATCTCGAATATCATGACCTGGTACTCCGACAACTGCTCCCGTACCAACACTGCCAATGACAAAATCACTTACCCAAATTGGCATTTTTTTTCCATTGAGACCATTAATTGCATATCTTCCAGTAAAAACTCCAGTTTTCTTTCTTCCTTGAGCAATACGATCCGCCTCTGATTGCGTTTTTGTTGCAAGAATATACTCTTTGACGGCAACAGCATGTTCCTCTGTGGTAATTTTATGAATCAAGGGATGTTCTGGTCCAATAACAATAAATGTTGCCCCAAAATTTGTATCTGGCCGGGTGGTAAAACAAATAATTTTATCCTTCGCTCCTTCAATTTCGTAGGTAATATTAATACCTTCTTTTTTTCCAATCCACTGCTCTTGCGCAATTTTAACTTTTTCTGCCCAATCAATCTGTGTCAAACCATTAAGCAATCGATCAGCATACTTGGTGATGCGGAAAAACCATTGCTCTAAGTCCTTCTTCTCAACGACAGAACCACAACGCTCGCATTTCCCTTCGATAACTTGCTCGTCTGCTAATACTGTTAAATCTTTGGGGCAAAAATTAACCGGTGCTTTTTTTCGATACGCAAGACCTGCTTTAAAAAGTTGAATAAAAATCCATTGCGTCCACTTATAGTATTTGGGATCGTAGGTTTCTACCGTCCTTGACCAATCAAACCCGTTTCCAATTGCGTGAAGCTGTCTATAAAAGTTTTCCTGACTCACCATGGCCTGCTCCTTGGGGTGACGGCCAACTTTTATTGCATAGTTTTCTGAATGAATACCAAATCCATCAAGACCAATTGGCTCAAACACATCAAATCCACGCATTCTTTGATATCGTCCGTAGATATCGCTTCCCGTAAACGCATACATATTGCCAACATGCATGCCTTCTGCCGAAGGATACGGAAACATCATTAAATTATAAAACGGTTTTTTTGCAGTATCGAGATTTGGTCTATACACACCTTTTTCTTCCCATTCTTTTTGCCAAAATTGCTCCAGATCCAAAGGTTGATATTTTCGTGAAGATTCCTTAGTCTTTTTCATACCGCAAGTATAGCATATTGCAGGTGAAAATTAGAAATTACGAAAATGTTACAGAAGGAAATATCATATGGGATGTATAAAAAACAAAATTTTCACAAAAAATTACTAAGATATCAAAATGCATAATACTATATCTTTATATCTTGCAGTAAATCATCTTACAAGACATCCGATAACAATCGGAGCGTAAATTTTATCCTACAAAATCAGTATTATCAATATAAATTATACTGCTATAGGCTTATGTAAAAGGTGTTCATTTTATGGCTGTTGGGTATTGACATTTTCACAGTTTTCACGGTACGATTAAAAGTAATGCCCAGGAATAAACGCATGCCCAAAATATTGTCCTATCATCCCCAACCAGAAGACGAAGCAGAGAATCCTCTGCAAAGCTTTGTCGACAGATTCTCTTCGCTTGACAGATTTACTAAATTATTCATCCTCTCTTTCTTATTCATTGTCATCGTAACTCCTTTGATTATTACCAACTATCAAATCTTTACACAAAAGGCAGCAGGCGCAAATACTGCTGTTTTGTCTTCTGCGGTCCTTACCGGCCCGGTAATCGTTGGCTCTGATGCAACATCACCTTCTGGACAATATGTGGTATTTGGAGCATCTCCAACGCCAAGCGGTGGCTCACCAACTCCTACCGCTGCACCCTCAACTGGAGAATGGACACAGTTTGGTCACGATGCACAGCACACTGATTACACTGCCCAAGCAGTAGCAACACCTTGGCAATATAAATGGCAATGGAACGGAGCTGGAGCTGACGGGAAACAACAGGCTGGACATTTAAGCGTACCAAGCTATGTACAACCAACCACAGGAGGTGGACGAGTGTACATGGTTGCCGCAAACGCGGTGTATGCCCTTAATGCAACCACTGGCTCAGCGCTTTGGACTAGAGGATCTATTGGCACGCTCTCAGGAACCCCCATCTATGATCAGGAAAATATATATATCGCATCGGGAGATAACCATATATATAAACTCAATGCCTCGACTGGAGCTGTTGTCTCAAGTTTTACTGGAGCAAGTCCATTTACTCTTTCTCCACTTCTGGCTAACGGCAATGTCTATGCTGTTGCGGATACCGGAGTTTTATATTCAGTTAATGCAAGCACAATGGCTCAGAATTGGACATATACGGGAGGCTCGCCTGGTGTAACTGTCCCCGCTTATTCTACCTCTCGTAACATTGTTATATTCCTCACGCAAGATCTTAATGTTCATGCAGTAAATGTTGCTAATGGAACAGTGAAATGGAAGGTAAAACCAACAACTCGAGTTTATCAATGTAAAGTTGTCTCTGGATCCTCTGATAGCTGTAATCTCGATGCAAATGGAGCTCAGGCTGATGGTGGTTGGCCAGTAATTGCTGAACAACATGGAATTGTCTTTATTCGTTACAGGCTCGATTGGAATACATTGTGGACGTGGAATCCATATCCTACAACAAATGCGGCTATTCGGGCTGATTTACAATCCCAGCCATTAGCTCAACCACTCTATGCCTTAAGTTTGGATACTGGAACCCAATCATTTGTTCCAGCAGTGGGTAATGGCGGAGCAGGTGATGGAGGAACTCTGCCAATGGGACCGCAACCAGTAGTAAGAAACTTAGGTGGTGGTCAAGAAGTTGCCTATATTATTTGGCGAAATGGATTAACTTGTGCTGCAAGCTTCTGCGATGGCAGAGAGGATGCCACCATGGGTGAGATGGTCTTAGATAGCTCAACTGTTTCTGGATACCAAGCTGGGGATGTACGGTTTGTTAAATTTGCTGATATTCAAACAGATGAAATGTTAAACATAACCATGTCCAATGACATTGTTGTCCATAATCATTGGTTAGATGCCGAGGCGTATAAAATAACTGATCGCAGTGCTGGTCTTGGTGATACATTCGTCTCGCCAATTAATACCACTCCTGCCCCAAATATTATCTGGCGACAAGTCTATTGTCCAAGCACTAATAGTCAGTGTAATCCTCAAAATTTTCCAGGCGGCAGTGGATTTTCGTATGGACCAGCAGATTGTCCATTTGACGCGACACATCGATATTGTAGTCAAGAACTATATTCCTATGGCGACCAAAGATCATATCCGCCTGGCTTTTATGAATACTGGAATGACTCCAATTCTGGAAGCACGGCTTTTACTATTGTAAGTAACAATCAAGTATTGGTTAAAACATATGATGGAGGGTTGATTGCCTTACAAAGCG
>CAZKLH010000067.1:4673-5503 GCA_964553595.1 uncultured Gammaproteobacteria bacterium
AATCCCCAGAAAAATAATGCCCAAGCTCCGAGAGTAGATACGAATGTATTGGGAACGCAAACTGAATCCATGAATGAATATTTGTCTACGCATACTGTCCCCGTTATTAATTATCAAGATGCTTCTCAATATCTAGGGCAAACAATAACTGTTGAGGGAACAATTGCATCTGCTGTTGATCATTTGCCAAAAGCTATTTATCTTGGCTTCAAAGACCCACATGACGGCGCTCTGTTGGTTCGAATCTTTAATAAAGATCTGGGTAAATTTAATTATGATCCGATGACACTTAAAGATAAGAAGGTTAAGATCACTGGCTTTGTAACGCTCTATTGGCCAGAAGGGAAAGATCCAGAAATTATCGTGACAAATCCTGATCAGATTGAGGTGGAAAAGTAATGTTTAAAAAAAGTAATAATCATTTGCAACTGGCTATTTTAATTCTAGTCATGGTTTTTTTTGGTTTAATGGCAACCAGCAAAAACACTCTTGCTCAAACACCACCGCCCACACAAACCACACTCACAGTTTCTGCATCAGCTGACGATGTTAACGAATCAGACACTACATTCGATACTAATTTAACCACTCTTTGGCTGGGAGGTTGCGGATCGCCAACAATATGTAATACAGGATTAAGATTTAACAATGTAACCATTCCTAAAGGAGCAACGATCTCCTCTGCCAAATTAGCGGTATTTTCAAGTCAAAGTCAATGGCTAACAATTGCTTTTACTATATTTGCAGAAAATATAGGAAATAGTCCAACATTTTCAGCAGGAAATAAACCTTCTCAAAGAACTTTAACCACTAGTTCTGTTGCCCATAAT
>CAZKLH010000068.1:0-5387 GCA_964553595.1 uncultured Gammaproteobacteria bacterium
GTTCATGACCCCAACAATCCAAACAAGCGCGATAATATCAGAAAGAACAATAATTGTATGAAAACCAAAAAAATAAAATGAAACAATAAGTTGATTAAGGTGTAGGATGCCACCAAGTGGGTTGGTAATAAATGGTACACCGATTCCGCTTCCAACAATAATCAGGGCAACGGCGATATTCGCCAAGAAACGGAAATATGGCGAGATATCTGATTTGTCATCGAGCACGCCAATGCAAAGAGCAAGAAGTGATGCAAGAAAAAGCGCGATTGTTATTTTTGTTATCGGCAAAAAAACGATGCCAGCGACAACGATGCCAATAAACAACGGTATACCCCCACCTCTGGGTATGGGTTTTTTATGAAGAAGCGCTGGGTGCTTATGTGATTTTGGATCATCAAACAAGCCAAATTTTTTGATAGCACGAAGACACAGTGGCGTTGCGATAATAGTTGCAATAAATGAGACGATAAGAGAGAAAACTAGACTTGGCGTTTCGTTTGGTATGTTCATAGTAACGATAAATTTTAGATTGTAATTTGGATTGTTCTAATAACTAAAAGAAGTGTTAAGAAACAAATAAGAAGAGTGGTAAAGCAAAGCATTCTTGAAAGAAGCGGAATTTTTTTGTGTATCACTATCGATAAAATAAGATTGCAAAGTAAGCATGTGAGTCCGATTCCTGCTGGGATAAAAATTTGCTGCTTTGTGCCAACTCGAGGATCTCCCCATACCATTTGATTAAAAAGCGGAATAAAGGGTGGAAGGTGAGAATAAGAAAGGGCGACATAACCAAGATTCATAGTAATAAGAATCAGGCTGACGACGCAGCTTATAAGGATAATCTTGTCATCTTGTATGAGCTTAATGGACTCTTTCATAAATTGTTGCGCTTGCGATAGTTAATTTTTGTTGGTATTCTGTGAGCGAAAAAGGAAATGCGACATTTTTCGTATTGATAATAACAAATGTTGGCTTAGACTTTATAAACACGTCGCCTGTTTCAGCAAGTGTTGCTTTGGTTGCTGTCATGTGGTACAAAGCAGTAAATCTGCCTGGTGGTAATTTATTGGTAAGCGTATAGACCTGCGGATCATCCCCCCAGAGAAAAAGAGTGTCTGTTTCTACGGCATGGGTATTGATATACGAAGCAAGTTTATAGTCAATTGGCGTATTCACATCGAAAAAAGCTTGATACTCTGTACTGTTTTTTGATCCGCTCAGAAAAGAGAAAAAATTAGGATAGTACGCAAGTGTTTTTTGATAAAAATTAAAACTTTTTCCGACAAGTATGGCAAGGATCACAAATAGTGCGATTCCAGCATATTGATAATATGTTTTTGTTTTATTGTTTATGTTTTGCAAAAGCAATCCAAAGCACAAAACAAAACTTGGCAACAACACTAACACGTAATGGGTGTAGGGGCGTTGAGAGAAGAATGCATTAAATATTGCAAAAGCAATCCAAAGAAGTATGAAAATCGATTCTCTTGAGAAGGTCTTTCTTTTTATAAAAAGAAACAAGCAGAATCCTGCAAGGAGCATAAGTTTTGCAAAAAGTAATCCTTGGGGAATAAAGAGTTGATTTCCATAGCCTACATACCCAACATTTTGCGTAATAAATGCTTTGAGAAAATCAGAAAATGCTCCATTGAGTAAGAAGTATAATGCAACCAAGACTATCGGCGCACCAAAGCTTGCAGTAAACGAAAAAAGGCGAGAAATAATAGTTGTCAGTTGCGTTTTTTTCTTGAGCAACTCAAAACCTAAGAAAAGAAAAAATGCTGCGAAGTCAAATACAGCAACCACTTTAAAAAGAAATGCAACAGAAAGTAAAAATCCTGCCAAAATAAGACCTCGATATTTCTCACGTTCAAGGCATTTCCATAGCAAGAGAGCACATGAAAGAATGGGGAGAAGCATAAAGTTTTCGGCATTAGCAATGTTTCCTTCCAAAAGCGGTATTCCAAAAAGAAACGAGTAGAGAAGGGTTGCAATATTCACCACCATTTGTTTTTTGAGAAGTTTTTTTGCAAGAAAAAAGAACACAAAAACCGACACGATCCCAAACACCAAAGATGCGAGTCGAACAGTAAACTGATCAGACGAAAGTAGAGCGTAGAGTACATACAGCAGTGGCGGTTTGTTGTCCCAGATATCTCTATATAGTAATCTTCCATGATTTATTCCCATCGCAACAACTTGATAAATTCCTTCATCTCCATACCAGTCGGGTTCAAATAACGAAGGAAATCGGAAAACAAAGAAAATAAGTGAAGAAAAAAGTGGAAATGCGTATTCCCTGTATTTGTATAGCTGGTTTCGCATAATGCGCCTTACAGTTTCTCGGTTACCTTATATTCTAGTCTCTTCCCACGCATCAGCTGGGTATGGGAAATAATTGCAGGAAGGGTTGAGAGGAAAAAGCCAACGATTGGGAGTAGTACGAATTCAAGTGGAAAAAGAAATTGCCTGGCTCTTGAAAGCGATGTGTGTTTTTGTCTGTTTCGAAAATCAATAATAATCATAGAAAGAAGCGCAAACAGACACGTCGTTAGAATAAATCCAGCGAGTCGTGGCAAGTTATAACCAAGCGTTGTTCTGGAAAATACAGGGTTTATAAACGGCATAATATTTGCTGCAATGGTAATGATAAACCAGTTTACTGGCCAAAGGAAGTGGTCGAGCAACACATTAGAAAGAATGATTGTTTTTCTCACAAACGGAACGTTGGGAACAGTTAACCACCATGTAATAAATAATGGATCATCAGAAACTCCCCACGACCAGCGAAGCTCTTGATTGTATTTATTTGTTAAGCTTTTTATATAGCTTGATGATAGCGGTGCGTCCATGGATGTTTTGAGGAAAATTGGTTCTACCCATACGTTTCCAGAAAGTTTATAGAATGCTTTAAAAAAGAGTCGGTAGTCTTCTGGGACAACATCAACGTCCCAAAAGCCGATTGTCTTGAGCAGTTGAAAAGACAAAGAATAGGTTGAGTTAGAGATCAATCTATCTTTTTGTACAAGGAGTCCTGTTCGCCATAAACTGCCAAAGAAGGAAATAACCCGAACAGGAGCTGGAACATCCCAGAAATTATTATAGTTAACATTTGCAGATTGCCAGAATTTGTTATATAGTTTGTCGTCGGACAAAAATTTATAGGTTAAATAGGCAAAATATTGCTTATCAAATAATGAATCAGCATCAACCGATGATATTGTAGCAAAACCGCTATCAATAATCCCTTTTTTCACCAAAGTTTGATCCACAATTTTTGCAGCAAATGCTTGGTTTGATGATTTGCCTTTTGTTTCGCCGACAAGATCTGGATGGTATGTTGCAAGTATGCCCCCAAAAACGCTTTTAAAATCTTTGATTAACTGATTCGCTTTTTGTTTTGCGTCGGGTTCTCTTTCTTCCATTGCTAAAACAACGTAGAGTTTTTTTGGAGAGAGCGTTTGTTCTTTAAGGGTTATGAGTGATGCGTGGAGTTTTGCTGCGGTTTCTTTATAGTTTGGGATGATTACGATATGCGTTGCTTTTTCAAAATTTTTCAAGATCTCCGCTTTTTTGAGCCAATCAATCTTTTCGTCTTTTCTGATTCTTTTTGATGCGACATACGCTGTTATAACAAGCGAAAATGATTTGTAAAACCAGTAGACATCAAAAAAGAGAATAAAATATGCGACAACACTGGGGATAATAAGAGATCCCCACAAAGGAAATAGAATAAGCATCCAAGACATTGTGCCAGGGAATAATTCCAGCGCGCGTTTTGTTTTAATTGGATAGCGAGAAAATATAGTTTGGAAAAAAGTTGTCGAGTGATTCATATTATTTTGTGCTAATGTCAAAAAGTGCTTGAGCGTTTTTGGTTGTTTGTTGGCTTACTTCAGCCTTTGAAATTCCCTTAATTTCTGCGATAAACTCACCCACAAGTATAGCATATTTAGGCTCGTTTCTGCTACCTCTATGCGGTATTGGGGTTAAAAATGGACTGTCGGTCTCAACAACGATCCGATCAAGTGGAGCGTAAGAAATCAGCTCTTTTAGCTCAGTTGTTTCCCCTGGAGCAATTCCAGGATAGGTGCTATTGCCATCAAAACCTACAAAAAAACCAAGATCAAGCACGTTTTTGAGAAATTCTTTGTCCCCTGACATGCAATGAAACATGCCTGGAGGGTTCATCAAGGAAGATTTATAGGCATGAAGTATTTCTAGGATGTCCTTGTCAGCCTGGCGGTTATGGATTTGCAGTGGGAGTGTATGTTTGTGTGCTAGCTCAATTTGCTTTTCAAACACCTCTTTTTGCACCTTCTTGTCAACAATGCCATTTGACTTATATGAATAGTAATCCATGCCTATTTCGCCAATAGCTACAACTTTCTCCATCTGCGCGAGTTTGTCTAGTTTTTCAAGCCAATCAGGCTCATTTTTGTCTGCATGGTGTGGGTGTATGCCAATAATGGCAAAGAGATCGTGATACTGTTTTGCAAGATCTACTGCTTTTTGGCTCGAATCCACAGACGTGCCTACATTGACAATGGTGGTTACGCCAACCTCAAATGCTTGTTTAATCACGTTGTCGTAATCTTTTTCAAACGAATGAAAATTCAAATGACAATGAACATCAATCATATATTTTCATTAATAGGTTGCAGTCGCGGAAAGAGGGGTTTTTGGGAGAGAATTTTTGGTCCTTTAAATTGTTCCTCGATTATTCTTGCTGTATCTGGCAAAAAAGGCTCCAAAAGCCCTGCGATTTCTTGGATTTGATCAACTGCATGCGCTAGTGTTGGTTTTAATTTTTCGTTATTGGTTTTTGCAAGTTCCCACGGTTTTTGTTCGTTAATAAATTTATCAAGCTTTGTGATTTTTTGCCATATAAACGAAAGCGCATCGTTAAAGCGATACTGACTCAAAGCTTCTGAATACGTATCAACTGTGAGTAGGTGTCCAGAGACTTTATTTGCTGATCCCATTAGCTCAAATTCTGACGTTTCGCATAATTTGGCAACACGAGCAATAAGATTTCCCAGTCCATTTGCTAAATCTGCGTTATACACCTCTTGCAATCTTTTCTCAGAAAAATCTCCATCAGATGTTGGAGGGATATCAGAAAGAAGATAATAGCGAATTGCATCGGTTCCATATTTTTTAATTATCGTCACTGGATCAACGACATTTCCTAAGCTTTTGCTCATTTTTTGTCCATTCACGGTAAAATACCCATGGACAAATAGCGCTTTTGGTAGTGGAAGTTTTGCAGAAAGTAAAAATGCAGGCCAGTAGATTGCGTGAAAACGCAAAATTCCTTTGCCAATAACGTGTAAATCTGCAGGCCACCACTTTTTATACGTTGTTTCATCCCAATCAAATCC
>CAZKLH010000069.1:0-5291 GCA_964553595.1 uncultured Gammaproteobacteria bacterium
TATTCATGGATGCCAACTATGGCGAAATTTAAATCTGAGTTACCGGAAGATGTTGACACCCTTATAAAAAAATTGAACAGCTTTAATAAATTGAAGGATTTCCCCGATCTCTTTTTCTCTTGTTGCTGCAGGATAAAGCGATTCAAAGTGGGTTGGCTCCATGATTTTGTAATCATACTGTAATTTGTTTGTAATCTCAATATCAAGCTCAAAAACGTCTTTGCGGGTAGACTGCTGATACATGAAAGAACAACTGCTTGTGGCACATAGTCAAACTGGGTATACTGGTGAAGGAGGACATTCTTCTATGCCAGACGAAGTAGTACAGTCACAGGAAAATCAACCAGCCCAATCAGTTAATCGAAGGCAGGGACGTGAAGGGCAAAGCCCACCAAAAGAACAACCAAAACTAGCAACGGATGTGAATGTTGAAGAATTGGTAAAAGAAGCTCTTAGAACCTATGTGCGAGAAGAGATGGAGCGTGAAGCAGTAAAAGGACTCAGTAAAGGTAAGCGAGTAAGAGAAGAAACAAAACCTCGTGTTCAGGAAGAAAAAGTCTCGCGAGAACCGGTTGATGTAAAACGCTATTTTCCTCAAACAGAGGTTCCTGGTGCAATGCATGAATATGTACAGGAATTTTGCGCCGAAGCACAAAGAGCGCATCCAGACGCAAAATCCGTGTATGGTCTTCCTACAGAATTTCTTGCAAAAAAATATCTTTCGCTCCGAAAGAGAGCACAGCAGGCAGGCATTGCTGATTTCGATTTCCTTTCTCCAGTGCAGCATGAGCTATATCGCCGTGGTGTTTTGGTAGACAATTTAGCATCCGCAGCCGATAGATGGAAAAATAGGGCAGGGGCAGTAGCAGGAGGTGCGGGAGCTATTGATTTGTCCACAATTACAACAGACTGGGCAAGGGATATTGCTCAAGGATGGAATGAAGACATCGAGCGAGATAGAGGAAATGATCCAGAGTATATAAAACAGAGAGTTGTTGATATCCAAAAATTGCGGGATTCAGATAGAACATTATCTCGTGAAGATATTAAGAAAATTTTGGATAACATGCACGATTGGGAGGTTCAGGCAACGGAAGCGGAAAATTCACAGAGAATGGCAAGAAACCAACATGATGTGTCAAGAGATCCTACGCGAGCCGAATCACACTTTAAGCAAGAAGACCTAGATGCGATTATCGGCGATGATCCGAAAGAGCGAGAAAGAATCTTTAATGATTTATTTGCAGGTGTTGACGCGCAGCCTGGACTTCGCTTCGAAAATTCTTTTAGCCAATTTTACCAAAAACCAAAAGTGGACGGATTTATTGACCATCTTCGTAGAGAAGGAGAGCGATTGATTCGGGATGGTGAAATAAAAAAAGGAGAGTATTTCCTTCGGGAGTCTCAAAAATATGGCTTTGAATACGATATGCGTCAACCAATTCATGATGTAAACTTTGCAATGCTTAAAAATATCGATACAGAAAATATGGCTGGATTTGTTGGTGCATTTGGAACAGAGACAGCAGATATTGTGTTTGAGAAAACAGGTGTTGTTGCAGCAATGCATTTTTATGAGCAGGCATTATTAAAGATTCGTGAGGAGAATGGAGGGTACATTCCGTACGATCAGGTTGTTGCCGATGCCGAGACAGGAGCTCCGGGAAGGGTCGAAAAAATTGCCCGTGAAATGCTTGAAAAAGCAGTTAAAAAAGGATTAATAAAAAATCCCAGCATAAATGATTTGGGTGAGCCGATTGATAAAAATGGAGACACACAGTTTGATGATAAGGGAGAACAGAGGCCAAATTGGAAGCAAGAACTAAAACCTATTTTTAAGATGGATACATGGGAAATAAATAGAGCAATGTCATTTGCAAAAGGTATGGGTATTTTAACAGGGAGATTTGTAGAAATTGCCGCAACAAGTAAGCTACCGAAAGATGCACCGTTGGCACGATTTACTACTTTATACGGCCAAAAGGTTATTGCAAGTATTGCTCCGTTTCGCCATCTTATTGGAAAATACGATATTGAAGGTGAGAAGAATAGATTTTTAGCGTTCTCTTTAGACAGGGGAAAGGCGCCATGGGTATACGATGAGCTAAAAAAGATTGATTTTACTAGCATGCTTGGAATAGCAAATGACGAGGATGAGCATAAACGGTTTATGGGAGTATTGAATCCATTTAACGTTGGTGGCCTTTTTTCCCGTACGACCTGGCGGATTTCTGATGATCCAACTGCAAGCTTGCTTGGGGAAATGCTACATGATGATGAAGAAAAAAAATGGATAGGAACAGGCATTGCAATCGAAAAGGCTCGTGGTAACTTAGAATCCCACGATTCTGCAAAAAAAAAGGAAGCAGAGGATATAGTAAAGGACAATTTGGGAAAGATAAAAACAAGACTGCCGTTGCAATTGTTCTATAACGTAGAGAGTGTGCAGAAAAAAGCATTGGCAACATTAGGGAAAGATATAAAAGACCCACAACTACAAGAGGACTTGGATGATTTAGCACTGTTGCAAGAAGCAGCAGTAGTAGACCGAAAGGATGAGCTTTTTACACCGGATGATGATCCTCCAGTGAGGGAAAGTATAGTAAAGTTAATAAGGGCAATCCAGGGTGCGTTTGATGATCACGAGAAAGAAAAGCTGATTGAGCGATTAGCAGATCCAGAAGAAGACCCATTTGTTTTTGGTACGACAGATATTCCTCATGAGAAATATAAATATGGAAAACCTGGAGGTAATGCAATTCAAAGGCGATGGTTAGATATTTTAGATGCAAATAAAGCAACAGGAGCACTCTTGGGTCCGTATGGGTTAGTTGCGAATACACCGAGATTTCAAAATCCGCATGACATTGTAAAGGCAATGCATCCAATATATATGGCAATAGCAAATTACGATAGGGGAGCTGCAGAAGAAGTCATGATGCGACTTGGAGAAGGACTTATGAAGTTTTACAGTAAGGATTGGATACATCGATTGCCAGCTGGTATTGGAACAATTGCTGGTATTGGAACAGGCCAGGATTCATTTGCAAGACATGCGTTTGGAAGAGGAGCAATGGCATGGGACGAAACAACGCTTAATGAATTTACAAGGATTATGAGAGCAGAGGGGTTAATTAGTCTGGAAATGCAACATGAGCTGCAAGGACGAGCCGGAGGAGGGGGAATAGCTGTTGGCTATGATACTGTTCGTACGGTAGCTCCCTATCTTGCGTTTGCTGTTTTGTTTTTTATACTTACTAAATCTGCTACAGAAAAGAAGGCGTATTAACCGCTAATGTTGGGCGGGGTTGTGAGGCTGTCCTTTAAGATCTTTTAAAATCGGAAGATTTTTTAGGCCAGGGACATTCGCTAAGCCAAAAAGCGTTGAGCCAAAACCACTCGCTTGAGTAACTATTCCACCGGGAGCACCTGTTCCAACGCCAACTGCCTGTCCAATTGCAGCAGAATACTTAAATTGTGGTGCCTTAAGCAGGTCTCGCATAATGTCTATTGCTGTTGGGCTCATAAGAATGATGCCAAGACCGATGAGTTCTCCGATTTGGTTAGGTTGTATAAGATTGCCAATAAGAGGAGGAATAAATGGATTTGCACTGGTAGGAGTATTGGCGAACGCTTCTACGTATGATTTTCCTAATAAGAACATCACGATAGTAACGGGGAATGCCGAGAGGTTGGCAACCATATCCCGAAACCACGAGCCAAATGTAATAGACGAACCAGGTAAAAGCCCGATCATAATCCAAAATGGCGCAAGCGTTACGTCAACAAGCACAAAAACATACGCTTTAATAAGTGCTATCCAAACCCGAAAAAGCGCAAAAAACATGGCGATAAGAATAAAAAAGTACGGAACGTAAAAAGGAAGCCAATCGCGCAATAGTTTTTCTGTTAACTCATAGCTAAAAGGCGTTGCGAGCGCTGCTACTCCCCAGCCAATTGGGATAGCGCTTCCAAAAGTAGCGCCCATGAGAGGGAGGCTTTGTACTTGTAAAGACTGCATAATGGTTATTCCAGCAACAACAGAACTGACAGCATCGATGACCCAGTCAGATGGGCTTTTGTCGGTACCTCCTATGAGGCTGGAAATAAGGGCCACTGTTGAGGCATGTTTTTCAAACTCGGTAATCTTGTCTAATGCCTGTTGTATTGAACTGCTAACGCTTGTGAGTCCAACAAGATTTGATATTCCTTGTATTAAGTCTAGAAATCCTTTTGTTGGGGTAATGATTAACTCTACTGGATCGGGGAAGAAGACCTGCCATCCGACAGGCAGATAATCAGTCGAGCGATTATGTATACCAAGAGCATTTGTTATGGTAACTTTGGTAATCTGTGCAGAATCTACAGCTATCTTGTTAATGCCGCCCTCATTTTGCATCATGAGATCTGCTGCATCAAACGGAGTCGCTTTTTGCAAGGTTTTAATATTTTCGGTAGGAGCAAAGACACCAACAGCTAAATAAGTTGTTGTCCACATCGCATCAATTAATAAACCCGCAATTGCAAAAGAAAAAGTAATTAATACAAGTCCAATAATCAGTTTTGGAATTTGGTTTTCGATGGACATAACAGTTCGTGGATCGATTTTGATGCGAAGCATAATAGTAAGACCAACAAGAATAAAAAGAAGCACAAAAAGGAGGTAGCTAATGTCTCGAAACGATGCCCATATTTTTACCAAAGGCTGTAATCCTTGAAACCCGTTGCCTGTATCTGCGTAGACTGGTTTTGCAATACCGAAATTTCTCGAAAGATACTGTATGTAATCTCTTGTTTCTAAGGGCGGAGTATACATGCTGACAATCATGTTATTCATGAGTCCAATTGCCCCATGCCCATTTTCGACAAAGCCGATTTTTCCTGTTTTTTGATCGACTCCAAGGCATTTTTGATTTGGATTTGTTGGATCGATTCCCGAAAGCTGGCACGACATCGCAGCCATGGCTTCGAGCAGTATATTTTGTGTCCAGGTGTGCAGGTTTTTTGGCACATCTGGATTTGTATTGGGCGCTGTATAAGGATTATTTGTAGATGGGGTTTGGGCAAAAGAAGGACTTACTAAGAAAACAAAAAAGAAAAGTACAAGAATAAAATAGCGAGCAGCGCGCATCATCATGGCATGATCAGTGTGGATTATTTTGCAATAAATGTCAACTGCAAAATACATTCAGAGCGGAGAGGGGGAGATTCGAACTCCCGGTTGCCTTGCGGCAACACATCTTCTCCAAAGATGCGCACTAGGCCACTATGCGACCTCTCCAGATTTTTAG
>CAZKLH010000070.1:0-5216 GCA_964553595.1 uncultured Gammaproteobacteria bacterium
AATATTAAAACTGCCGCCCCACACAATACACCCATTTGTTATTTTTACAATTTCATAAATCTCCTCTTTCGTAAATGTAACAGGAGCAAGAACTTCCATGTCATCTGCTGTTCCACCTGGTGTTGTGATAGCCCGTGATGAGCTTTTTGGAATGGTAAATCCTGCTGCTGCAACAATTGGGACAACAATCATTGTTGTTCTGGTTCCTGGAGTTCCCCCGATAGAGTGCTTATCTGCAACAATACCACTAAATTCTAATTTTTCTCCTGTTTCGACCATTGCTTTTGTGAGGAAGTAAAGTTCCTCGTCGCTAAAGCCTTTCGAGTACCCAGAGGCGGTGAAATACGTGGTAAGGACTGCGCCAAGCTTTTTTTTAGCGATTTCGTCCATAATGGAATAGATTTCGCTATAGTTTAATTTTTTTCCGACTAGTTTTTTTCGAATCGCGTCAAGTGCTTTTTCTTTTTGATCGAGATTTTCTTCTTTTTTTAAATCAGTAAGAGTCATTATTTTTAATTTGTGAAATGGCAATTTCTACCATTTTTTTTAAGACAAGAATAACAAAGGAAAAAAAGGCAACGATTATCCGTTGTGTTCTTGGCCAGATTCTTGTTAGAAAAACGTAAAAAGAATTATCTTTCATTTATATACTTTTGAGTCGTGCTTTAATAATTAAACGTTTCCATGTTGTGCCAGGAGGAGTGCATGTTACTAAGGTGAGTTGGCTATCGTTGTTGTTTTGCGAAAAAAATGCAGTATCCTGCGGATCGGTAATAGAAATTGAATAAATAGTATAGCTATACGATATATTTCCAATTTGTGCAGAGAGCATATCACCAGTTTTTAGCAGATAGGCATTTGCAAAAATTGTTTTGTAATTATGCGGATCAAATAATTGCGGAAGCGTTGAATGTCCAAAAATAACTGCATTTCCTTTGTCTGCTGGAATAGCTGTTCCAGCATAATTTACCAAATGATTACTTAAATCATTATCAATTGTTGAAACAACTGCATGATCAATATGTAAAACAGGAATGGAAAGACTATATGAGGAAACGCCTTTTGTTTTTTTTGCATCTTTTAGCACGAGCCCTGGATACCAATTCTGTGCGTTTGTATAATCAATACCATTTTCTTCGGTTCCAGACGAGAAGATATTTTTTAACAGCGTTGAGGATATAACGGTCGTTTTTGGAATTGGTGTTTCTAGGTTTTTTTGTGCAAACGCTGGAAAAAAGTACACTTGCCAAAGAACCATGGGAGCAAATACATACAATACGGCCAGGAGACCAGTTGTTGAAAGAATAGCGCTAAAAACTCGCAATATCAATCGAGGGCTTAATCCACCATGTTTTTGATATGAATAGTTAGTCATTGTTTTCAAGAGTAACGTGAATATAGTCTTTTCGTTTTGGGAGAATTTTTGGAAAAATCGGAATGTTTGGTGAGAAAATAACAGTAACACTACTTACTTGAGGAAGTTTTTTGATCGTATCAGTCGCATCACTTGTCGATTTTCCAATAATTTGATCGATGATGTTTTGTTCGGTAAACTGAGGAATAAGTGACGCTTTGGCATGGAGCGTTGTTGTTACCGATTGTCCTTTTTGTTCTTTGGTATTTTGCAGGTCAAATGTAATACCATCTCCCGAAACTTTCATGTCATTGATACTTTTTTCAAGCATTTTTTTTGCAAAATCTTCAACAACATTTTTTTGATATGCGATAGACTTGTACGAAACTGTTCCAGTAATTGTTACCGACGTTGCTTCATCTCCAACTGCCTTATTAAATGTTTTTTTCGTGAGTGTTTCATCTAGAAATATTGGAAGAGGGATCGTGTTTTGATCTGTTTTTTTGCTTAAGTCGTCTTTAGCTTTTGCTTCAAGATTGGAAATAATTTGATTTGCAAGTTTGTCTTGGTCTGCTTTTGCAACAACGGTAATATCTTGTTTTGATCCGCCCGAAAAGGCACTGTCATTTTTTGCAATAACTGTTGCATCAAACGAACCAACGGTAAATTTAGTTCCAGATGGGAGATTCGATTCTTTGCCAATGTCTTTTGCGGTTACAGAAACATTTGCAGTGCTTGATTGAATTGACGATGCGTCTCCTGAAGCCGATGCAAGATTTACATCAGAGTCTAGCGTAAACACGAGTCCGTTTGGTGCTGTAATCGTTGAATCTTTTGCAATTGATTGTCCACTGGTAAGATTGCTGTTATATATCGTCACTGTTCCTTTTGCGCTATCGCCAACCTCTTTTGTACCAGTTGTTGTCGCAGTTGCGGTTCCGTCTTCACTAATAGAAACAGTTGAAGCTCCTATGATATTTTTTTCAAAATCAGTGTCTTTGTCTGCGGTAATGGTAACGTCTTGTTTTTTTTCTGCAATTTTTGGCTGTATAACAACAGTTACTGTTGCTTTCAAAAAAAGAAGGGGAAAAACAAAGTAAAAAATTATCAAAGCTATAGGAATAAGCAAAAGTGCAAAAAGCTTTTTATTTTTAAGCAAAGGATTAGTTCGAGTGTGTGTTTCTTTGGGTTCTTGGTGGAGATTGTGTTCAGTATTTGTTTTTTTTGATAGATGAGAAAATATTCCCATAATTTTTTGTGTCAAACTTTTTACGTTTGTCAAAATCTTTTTATACAAAGAAACTCCGTTTTGCTTTACCGGTTGAATATTTGATTCGGTGAGCATTTCTTCTTCTTCTTCTTCTTCTTCTTCTTCTTCTTCTTCTTCTTCTTCTTGGGTTTGTGGTTCTGAAAATAAAACATCTGTTTCTTTCATAAAACCAAATGTTTCTTCTTTTTGTGCGTCAGAAGCCTCTTCTGTTTCGTCTTTGGAAATTTCCTCTTTCTTTTCGTTTATCTGTTCGTCTGTAAATTCCTTTGGCGGTTTGGTCGATAGCACATCAAAGCCCATTTGTTTTGCAGCTCCAAAAACAACCGCTTGTGCATCAAAGCCTCCGGGTAAAACAGTTGGTTGCGGAACATGCAAAAATGGCAGACTTTTGCTCCAAGAGTGTGTAATAAATTCTTGTGAAAGTGTTTCGTTTTCTTTTCCATTAAATAAAATAATTCTTGAAGGAAGCACCTCATTTGTAAAACTATGCAAGAGTTTGTCAACAGATGCAGGAATAGAATTCTCTATCTCTGTTCGTTTTGTTTCGATAATTCGTCCCCCTCGAATAATAGAAATAGTAATCTCATGCTTTGCAACCTCCACCAGTATTGCAGTAACTGGCGCTCCTTCTTCTTGTTGCAAAAAATGGGCAATGGCTTCGTGAATTACCAAGAATCCAATTGGCAAAAGACCCAGGCTATCGCTTGCTTTTTTAAGAAGCGTTAAGTAGTGTCGTTTAATTTTTGCATCTTCGACCCACGTTTCTTTAACACCAAAAATTGTTTTTTTTGTTTCTACATTTTGCGGCAAAGCGCTTTCTGCAGTTGAAATTGCTTTGTCGAGTACTTGCAGAAATGCATCGGTATTTTCTGATTCAACCGAATCTTTGAAATACTCTTCGTGTTCACCAATAACTTTAATTTTTCCTAAATTTTGTTCTACAATAACAGCGTTTGCTTTTTCGTCTCGAAGAAGAAGTACCAAAAAATAATCTGCAGTTTTTTTCTTACCAAATAGTTGTGGGATGGGCAGTTTCATAATTTATTCTACCAGGGCGTAAATACGTCTTTGTCCGTGACCAACATTCTCCTGCTTTATAATGCTAAACTTTTTTAGCTTGTTTGTAAAATCTACATGCGGTCCACCACAAAATTCCACCGAATACGCCTTGTCACGCATTTTTGAGGACCCGCCAATAAAGTAGATTTTGGAGGTGTCTCCATATGTTTCTGCAAACAATCCGATTGCGCCAAGTTTTTTTGCTTCCCCTGTTGGTAACATTTCAAATGTCACGGGAAGATTTTCGGCAATTTTTTCATTAACAATATCTTCGGCTCTCCTTATTTCTTCATCAGTCAGTTTTCTTTCGAAATTAAAATCAAAACGAACGCGTTCTGTAGTAATATTAGAGCCCGTTTGATGCACAAGATTTCCTAATACGTCTCGTAATGCTTGGTGTAATAGGTGTGTTGCTGTATGCCCCATGATTGTCTTTTCGCTATGATCAGCTAGGCCCCCTTTGAATTTTTGTGATGCGCCCTTTTTTGAAAGTTCTTGATGCTCTTTCATTTTTCGCGCAAAGTCCTCTTCGTTAAATGAATAACCAAGGCTTTTTATTTGCGTTGGAGAAAGGCCATGTGTTGTATAGAGCGTAAATGCATCTTCTGAAGAAATTTCCGCACTTCCTTTCAGCTCATCTCCAATATCATATTTCTTCTGAATAAATTTTTTTGCTTCTCCAGTAGCTCTTTTGTATTTTTGTTCTTCTTCCAACAAGATTCCTTTTATATATTCAAATTTTTCAACCAATATAGGATCGGTGTCTTTGTATTGTCCGACAATGGTTTCAAGAATTGGAGAAACTTCTTTTCCTCCTAGCTGATAAAAGTTGTCGAGTCCACGTCGAATTAACCTCCTGAGGACATATCCTTGATCTTTATTTGACGGGGTTATGTTGTTTGAAGCAATAAAGCTTGCTGCACCAAAATGATCGGTAATAACTTGCATTGATTTTTTATTATCTTGATATTTTTTACCCGTTTGTTTTTCTAGTGTTTTAATTGTTGGAAAGAAAAGTGATGTAAGTAACATAACTTGCTGATCTTCAATTGTTCCAAGAAAACGTTCAAGGCCGCCTCCAAAATCTACATTTTGTTTTGGAAGAGGAGAAAAATTCCCGTCCTCATTTTTTTTGTATTGCATAAAAACACTATTACATATTTCCCAGTATCTTCCGCAATCACAATTGATATGACATGACTCATTCCTAAATTGACTGTTTTCGTGTAGTTTGAGATTTGCTCCGAAATCATAAAAAACCTCACTGTCTGGTCCGCCAGGCTCTCCTGCTGGCATCTTGTCAGGAGTTCCTGATCTACTCCACCAATTTTTTTCAACTCCATAAGAAAAAACACGTCCATGAGGATCAATGTTTTTACTGTTAAATAACTCTTTCCAAATATCTTGTGACTCTTGATCTCTGGGAATATTTTTATATCCCTCAAAAACGCTGACGTAGAGGTTGGTTGCATTAAGGTTAAGCTTGTCTGTTAAGAATTCAAACAGCCAGGGGAGCTGTTCCTTTTTGAAGTA
>CAZKLH010000071.1:0-5137 GCA_964553595.1 uncultured Gammaproteobacteria bacterium
ATTCCGGAGGATATTTTTCATAGAAAAGGAGAGAGGTATAAATAAAATCAGCCTTATTATCAAAAACTATTGAATCATATATATTCTCGTGTTCTTGAATAAAAGCAACAACAGCTTTATCTTGCGCTCTCCATGTTCTTGCATATTGCACAGGAAAACGCACAAAATAGCTAGTAAGAAAATAAATAATTGAATAACCAGAAATAATAAATAAAATCAAGTAAGACGAATAGATTATTCTCTTTTTTTGTAAATTTATATATTCCAATATATTCAAAAATCCATACGCAGAAAAAACAATCATCGGAATAATTATCATATAGCTTCTTGTTGGATGAGGAACTTCTCTTGTAAAACTTACTATTAAAATTACTAACAACATCCACAAATAAAAAATATATAAGTGGGTGACTTTTCTTTTTATACCTAAGAATAGTCCGATTGACATAAAAGGCAGTTCCATAAAATAGAACATGCCAACATTCCCAACTCCATTTATTGGATGATCAGCCCCATTTATAAAGAAAAAATTAAGAGAAAGAAAACCAAACACGTTTTTTAGATATTGATAAAGCGTTAAAATATAACTATTAAAAAAAATCTTTTGATAAATCTGGGGCAACAGATACAAATAGCTTCTGAATTCCATTATTTCCGATCGAGTAATATAACCTGAAATAAGGACACTTTCCTGGGTTGCAAGACCAGAATGAAAACGCAGTGTTAAAACAAGCGGCAAAAGAGATATAAAAAATACTAATATAAAAACGATTAATACAAATCGAGGTATTTTTGAAATTTTTTTATAATTCAGAGCAGCAAAGGAACAAAAAATAAGAGGAGAGATAACTCTTGCAACGTTATAACAATAGAGTGAAAGGACGAAAGAAAAAAGAGAAGAAAATAAATAAATATAGTTGAGATGTTTAAGAAATTTTATGAAACATACAGACCCCAACAATGCGAGAGATGTTGCAACATTAACCTCAAATCCTATGCGAGAAAAAAAAATGTGCCATGGGTTTATAGCTAAAAACATGCTGGAAATCAAAGCAAAATCAAATCGCTTAGAAATATCATGAATCAATATAAACAATAAAAACACACTCAGTGCTCCAAAAAACATTGATGGAAATCTAACGGCAAATGCATTGATACCAAATATTTTTTCCGAAATAGCAGTGAGGTAAATATAAACTGGTAGTTTATAGTCGTCAAATGAACGAAAATAAAGTGGCATGCTCTGACCATACTCGTCCTTACCTGTTTCGAGTATCGAGTATGCATTATAGCCGATTGCTGTTTCATCGTTATTTAAGCCAAATGGAATTGAGCCAAGCTTCCATCCACGTAAAAAAATTGCCAGTAAAAGAATAAGGAAAAGCATTATATATTTTTGCTTCATATCTTTAAATCAGTCAATAAATCTATACTTCACCAATGTCCACACAGCAATTAATCCATCTCTTACTGTATTTAGTTTTTTTCCTTCGTTATAGCCCCTTGGCTTAGTTACAATGGGTATCTCTAATATAGAATGTCCCGATTTGAGAAGTTTTGCAGTTATCTCTGGTTCGAAATCAAAACTTCTTGCATGAAGATTCATTGCTGAGACAGCTTTCTTGGGAAATAACTTGTACCCTGTTTCCATGTCAGTAATCCACTCTCCATAAAATAAACTTGTAACCAAACTTAACATTCTGTTGCCAAAATAATGAAGTAAAAACAGAAATTTCTTTTCTTCACCAACTAAATTAGGGAGTCGATTGATTCTGGTACCATAAACAACAGTAGCCATTCCTGTCTGAACTGGATGCAATAATTGAGGGATGTATTCTGGACTATATTCTAAATCAGCATCTTGTATCAAAACATATTCTCCTGTTGCAATTCTTAGTGCACTTTGTATTGCAGCCCCTTTACCAAGATTTTTTTTATGCGATATGCATTTAATTGCTTTATTGTTGGTTATAATTTGCTTAATGAGTTGCAGAGATTTATCTGTAGATCCATCATCAACGACAATAATCTCTTTATCTACATTTCCAAGATTTAACCGCGTAATTTTCTGTATTATTAGTTCAATTGTCTTTTCTTCGTTATAAACAGGTATTACTATCGTTAGTTTCATACACTCTTCAACTTATACAAAATATAATCTCCTGATTGATGGATTTCTTTTAGATGATTAAGATTGTTCAAGCAATCATGAGTATTCATCGTTAGAATATATTCACTATTTGTTACAGACATAACGCTTACAATTTTACGGTCGGTAGAATTCTTATCTTCACAAAATGCCAAAGTAGTTCTGATTTCATTTATGACACTTTTTCTTTTCTCAGTCTCCTTATCTATTCCAGAAAATTCCATTAATTCAGGTTCCATATAAACCGACTTCGAAGACAAAGCCGAAACAATAGGGACTTGGGTCATTCCATAATCTTTTTGTTCGATATCTAAAACAATAATCCCTTTATTGGATGTATTGTATTTTATAAACGTTGCTTGATCAAGTAGATTCACATCAACACTATGTGGATCTGATGAATACCCATTGATTAAGGTAATCATATCAGGCAGACCTATTCCAATTAACAACACAGAAAATATAGTAAAAATGCTTTTATTAATTTTTAAAGAGAGTGCTTGATAAGAAAACGCTGCGGGGATTAATAATACAAAATAGGTTATCCAAAAAAATTGTAAAATCACAAACACAGCAATGCTTTGAATAAAGAAACTGGGTATAAATATTCCAATAATACACGTTGAAAGGAAAAAGAGATTCCTATTTGAATAAAAGTCTTTTTTTAAGATTTTTTTAATAGAAAATAATCCAACTGATCTTATTCCTAATGTTGGAATAAAAAAAAGAAATAAGGCAAACAAATATCGGTACGCAATTTTTATATAATTATTATGCTGACTTAATATTACAAGCTCATCGCGCAGATAATAATGATTTATATCAGAATAGCTTTGTAAAAAATGTGTGTATAGCAAAAAAGGTGCAAAAATTAGATGTCCCGAACCCAAATTTGTGGGAACATATGTAATAAGTGCAATTACAGCTGACACGATTAGTATTTTTGCATATATCGCAGTTCGTTCTTTTACTAAAGCGGTCAAAGCAATAATTCCAAGTCCACCAAAAACCACGATTCCCGTATAAATCTTAAGCATCGGCAAAACACTTAACAGTATTGAAGCAAGTAATACTTGGACGATATTTTTTGTTGAGAAAAGAAGCATGCTGAATAAAAAAAGCAATGATACGGATAAGATCACAGAAGGATCAACAATATTTCCTAATGGTTGTATGATCCCGGTATCATAAACGATGTGAACTTTATCGAAAATAAATTGAAATCCTTGAGAAAAATATGCGAGATAAATCAAGGCAATTAGAGCTATTCGTTTGAAGTGAAAAAATCTTCCCAATGCAACATACGACATCCCATACAGCAACGAAATCATAATTGGAAAATATCGAAAAAATAAATTATATATATCAAAATGATAAAATTTCATGAAATTAGCTATGAGAAAATCATAGAAAAAATTATAGCCGTGCAGTGGTAAACCTGCGAGTCCTGGATGCGTAGGAGGAAAATTGTTGTAAAGATTTCCAATCAAACTAAGATGGTATATGCCATCTCTTGCGTTTGCGCCATAAAACACCATTGCGCCTTTGTCTACTACTCCAGATCTATAAGTAAGATAAACCATTGCAGTCGATCCAACAAAAATCAGCAAGGTTTCCACACAAAGAAATTTTTTGATAGAAAAGTTTCTAGTGAATTCTGAGAGAGATTTCTTTCCTTCAAAAATTACGGCTAACGCAGGAAAAACATTATAGAGAATTTCTAATTTTACCCAAGATAATAAATAGGTAAACAATAAAAAAGACGCAAGACCCATCGCTAAACTAAGAGGAACTAATTGGACGAAATCAAACTTGTCAAATTTCGAAAAGCGCAAGAGATACCTTCCAGGAAGATATATTACAACGCAAACTATTAATAAAAACAATAAAAATTCCATCGTCAGTTAACGAGTAAACTGCTGAATTACTTTTTTATCCGTGAGTGTAAAAAGCTTTTGGGCATGAAAACTACTTCGTATTATTTTTGGAAGTAACAATGCGGCATTTAACAATCCCCAAATAAAAGCAAAGTCTAATCGAAAAATTGCAGATAAACAATGATAAGGGAGCCAGAATAGATGCAAAAATTGTAAGTCTAAATCTGTTGCATTAATCCATGAAAAAATAACTTGATTTCTATATGCTATTTTTTTAATAAGAAATGGTGAGTATTTTATTTTTATTGCACCTTTTTCATGCTGATGGACAACGATACTTTTTGATTCAAATAGCAGTGCATAACCAGACTTCAGCGCTCTATACGAAAGATCTATATCTTCCCAATAAAAAGGGTTATAAAGTTCATCAAGCCCACCTAATTTTTCCCAAATAGTCTTACGAAACGCTCCGCTCCCTCCACTTACCCAAAGAGTATTTGTTTTCTCAATGTCTCCTCGAGAATGAACTAAAAATCCTCTTTTCCACGAACCAATCCCCCTGCCTCGCAAAACAACTTTTCCCCGCTCAATACTTTTATCCATGCACCCAACTGCAAAAATCTTTTGATCGTCAAAATGAGGAAGTAATGCATCGATAAATTCCTCCTCGGGTGAAACATCAGTATTGAGTAAAATAACCACATCGCCGTGTGCCATTGCGACACCATTATTTACCGTTGTTGAAAATCCTTGATTTTTATCGTGTTGAATTAATTGTAATTCAATTGAGTGAGAGTCTTTGCTTTTAAACAACGACTTGATTATACGTACTGACTGATCTGTCGACGCATCATCAACAACTATGATCTCTATTGCATTTTTAATTGTTTTTTTATGATGTAATGCCGCAGAAACCACTTTTGGAAAAGTACTTTCCAAAATATCTTCACCATTATAGTTGGGAATGACAATAGAAATTTTCATTTTAGAACAATTGATCTTGAAATATTATAGTATGTTGCCCTGCTGGAACAATAACACCTCTAAAATTATAATCTGTCCTATATATTATTGCTGGACTATTATCGATTGTTGCGTGCCACGGTGAATA
>CAZKLH010000072.1:0-5133 GCA_964553595.1 uncultured Gammaproteobacteria bacterium
TTTTGCTGGCGTTTATTCCGTTGTATCCGAAACTTCCCATTATTGGTATTAGTCATACATGGGTGTATGTAAGAATAGAAGATTTTTTGGTTTCAATAACGCTTGTTGTATGGTTTGTGCAGGTTCTTCGCAAAAAAGCCACATTTAAGACTCCTTTGACCATTCCTATTATTGCATTTTGGATTATCGGGGGAGTTTCAACCCTTCTTGCAGTAGTATTTATTTTCCCTTTCATAGCAAATGTGTTTCCTAACGTTGCTTTTTTTAACTACTTGCGTCAGATTGAATATTTGTCTGTATTTTTTGTTGGGTTTTCCGCAATTAAAAATAAATCCGCAATAGCACCATTAATTGTCATATTGGCGATAACTCTTCTTTGCGTTGTTGGGTATGGGATTGGGCAAAAATTATATGGGTTTCCAGCATTCCTCACGATGAATGAAGAATTTGCAAAGGGAATTCCGCTCCGCTTATCTTCGGCCGCAAGAATTCCTTCAACATTTGCAGGGCACTACGATTTGGCGGCGTATCTTGTGTTTATGATTCCGTTGCTTGCCAGTATGATATTTGGATTTAAAAATATTTTTTCTAAATTACTACTCATTGGCACTTCGGTATCTGGAGTTGTTTTACTTTTGATGACTGCATCCAGAGTTTCATTTGTCGACTACCTTCTTGGGATAACATTTATGCTTGTTTTGCAAAAGAAAAAATTGTTTATCATTCCTGTTCTTATCGCGAGTATGGTATTGCTTCACTCATTTTCTGGAATTACCGATAGATTTAATAATACGATTGCCCCTGTTGATCTTGTTGTTGATGCAAGGACTGGAAAGGCGATTGGGATTGCTAATCCAACAGATGATACAGGTACAACGAATAGTAAGAAAAAAGCGCCTATTGTCGTATCGACCCAACAATCTACAGGAGAGAATTTACCTCCAGGATCTATTTATGTTGGTTTGCCTCCACAAGCAACCGATCAAACAGTAACTCAAGTAACATACAAACGCCTGCAAATAAAAGCAGGTACCGAGTCTGCTGAGGTCACGAACATTCAAGGAGATTTTGTTGTAAAAAAAGTGCTTGCATACGATGTGTCGTTTACAACGAGATTCCAAGGCGAATGGCCTCGAGCAATAGATGCATTTAAAAGAGATATGTTGCTTGGAAGTGGATATTCTTCAATCAGTTTAGCAACAGACAATAATTATATGCGTATGTTAGGGGAAACGGGCCTACTCGGTCTTGCGTCATTTTTATTATTTTTTCTTATTTTTGGGATTTACGTACAGAGAGTTCTTCCGTTTGTTGATTCTCCATGGGCAAAAAGTTTTATTATCGGATCAACTGCTGGTCTTTTTGGTTTAGCATTAAATGGAATTCTTATAGACGTATTCGAAGCATCAAAAGTCGCATTTGTTTTTTGGCTTATTATAGGGATTACTTTTCGGTTACTTACCATCTATCAAAAGGAGAAGATCAATATTGTTTCTTCGATCAAGAGAATATTGCTATCTCAGCCAGCAATTCTCGTATATTTGTTTATTGTTGCGTTCTTGGTATTTTCTATTATGTTAAATAATTTTTTTGTTGGCGATGATTTTATTTGGCTTCGATGGATAGCCGACTGCAAAAAAGTGCTATATATGAATGGAACTATGGATTGCGAGCCGGCAAAAATTGCCATCCTTCATTATTTTACTAATGCGAATGGGTTTTTTTACAGACCAGGAATGAAACTTTATTTTTATGTCATGTATGCCCTTTTTTGGCTTAATCCATTGTCTTATCATATTGTTTCAATTCTGCTTCATTTTATTGCATCTGCTCTAGTGTTTTTCCTTAGCACGCGAATGCTAAAAAGTAAATTATTCGCATTAGTCGCCACGCTTTTATTCTTATTATTAAGTGTTCATGCTGAGGCAGTTTTTTGGATATCATCCATTGGTCATCTGTTTTCTTCTGTTTTTATTCTTTTAACTCTTTTCTTTTTTATTCTCTGGAAAGAAACAAAAAAAATACCATATCTTATTTTGTCTGTAGTCATGGCGATTATGGCGCCATTATTTCATGAGTTAGGTATTGTCGCTCCAATTCTTGTTATTTTTTATGATCTTATTAACGGAAAATTTGATGTAAGGAAGATATTTCTAAAATGGTATTTCGCATTGTATGTATTAATAATTCTGCTCTATTTATTCGTCCGAGAGATTGCGTCAAGTCATTGGTCTGGTGGTGATTATAGTTATAATATTATGAAATTACCACTGAATATTGCTGGGAATATATTTGGTTACGTAGTGTTGACTTTGTTTGGAACAAGTTCATTGCCAGTATACGAACTTATAAGAACGATTGGGAGAATTCATATCGGAGAAGCAGCTGGAATTCTGCTTCTTTTGTTGGTTTTATTTGTATTAGCATTTGTGATTCTTCTAAAAAATAAAAAAGAAATGCGACTATGGCTCCTCTCTTTGATGTTTTTCTGTGTTCCTCTTTTACCATTTTTGCCTCTCGGAAATATTGCGCCGCGCTATGCATACCTTTCATCTTTTGGATTAATCTTGTTTGTTGTTATTCTCTTGCAAAAATTACACAGGTTTATTTCAAAGATTAATAAACTTGTTGCCTATATAATTGTTTTATTCATCGTCTTCATAATTTCTTTTATTAATATTTCTCGTTTGCAAATGGAAAATACAGACTGGCATATTGCTGGAGAAATAACAAATAATACGCTCGTTTCTCTTAATAGTGTTTTTTCAAAAACTCCACTTTTGCCAAATCCTGTTTTTTACTTTGTTAATATCCCAATTCGGTATAAAGAGGCTTGGGTATTTCCCGTTGGTTTGCCAGACGCACTCTGGTTTACGTTCCAAAACCAAAATCTAACGGTACATACCGATAAGCCTTTGGATGTTGCGTTGAATGAAGCAGAAGGATCTGCAAGTGCCAAAGTTTTTGAATTTCTTAATGACAATTCTCTTGAAGAAATTGCTGTGACTAAAACAGTACTGCCTATTCATGCAAAATAAATTTTTATTATCTCTTCTTGCAGTTATTTGCTTAGGAGCAATTGTTCGTCTTTATCGATTTAGTAATCCTGTTGCAGACTGGCACTCTTGGAGACAGGCAGACACTTCTTCAGTTTCAAGAAATTTTGTACGGTTTGGTGTTGATCTTTTGCATCCTCGCTTTGATGATCTTTCGAATGTTCCTTCTGGAATAGATAATCCCAATGGATATCGATTTGTCGAATTTCCACTTTTTAATTTTCTCCAATCAGAATTTTATATAATTTTTGGCATGCTTACTCTTGAAGAATGGGGAAGAGTTGTATCAATTCTTGCGTCTTTGGGATCGATATTGTTTTTGACATTGCTTTGTGCAAAGTATGCAGGAAAAACCACCGGTCTTCTTTGCGGATTGTTCTATGCACTGATACCATACAATATTTATTATGGTCGAACAATACTTCCTGATCCATCTATGGTTGCAGCGATCCTTGGGGGGATTTATTTTTTTGATAAGTGGACAGAGAAGAATTCTCGCCAATTGTCATCCGTCTATTTTCTCTTATCAATTTTGTTAACTATTTCTGCCTTACTGTTAAAACCGTATGCACTCTTTTTTACTATTCCATTTTTTTGGATTGCGTGGAAACGTTTTGGTTTTGGCATAGTGCGAAATTGGCAGTTATGGGTTTTTATTATTTTTTCCCTTGCGCCACTTGTTTTCTGGAGACTTTGGATAAAACAATTCCCAGAAGGAATTCCTGTAAGCGACTGGTTGTTTAATGGTGGAAATATTCGTTTTACCGGAGCATATTTTTATTGGTTATTTGCCGATAGGATAGGTAGGCTTATTTTGGGATATTGGGGATTGCCGCTTTTTGTTCTTGGAATCATGTCTGTTGTAAGGAATAAGTCAATGGGGTTCTTTTTTTCTTTTCTCCTCTCATCTCTCGTATATATAATAGTGATTGCCAGAGGAAATGTTCAGCATGATTATTATCAAATATTGATTATGCCAACAGTAGCGTTATTTCTTGCTATTGGAACGAATTTCTTACTAAAAGCTCCAGAGCAATATTTTTCCAAAACAGTTAATTGTATTGTTTGTATTATTTCTGCACTTTTTCTTTTTGGTTTTGGATGGTATTTTGTGCGGGATTATTTTAATATTAACAATTCTTCTATTGTTGTTGCTGGAAATGCAGTTGATGCTCTTATACCAAAGGATGCAAAAATTATCGCTCCTTACGATGGAGATACATCATTTTTATATCAAACAAAAAGACAAGGATGGGCAAGCTTTGAAAAGCCACTCCCAGAGATGATTAAAATGGGTGCGACATATCTTGTCTTAGTTAATCCAAAAGAAAGTGATTTGCAGTTCGAAAATTCATATAAATTAATTGCTTCTACTCCACAGTACATTCTTTTTGATTTAACACAAAAATAATGAAAATATTAGTAGTTTCGTCATATTTGCCATACCCATTGTTTTCTGGTGGTCATATTCGATTGTATAATTTGTTAAAACAGTTATCAAAAAATCATTCAATTACACTTGTTTGCGAAAAAAGAGCTCACCAAACAGAGAAGGATATCACAGAGGTAAAAAAATATTGTGAAGAGGTGATTACAATTTCAAGAAAAAAACAGTGGTCGTTGCAAACCATTCTTGAAGCTGGATTTTCAATATATCCGTTTCTCATGGTGGGTCATACAAGTAATGAATTGAAAGGAATTCTTCAAAAACTTCTCGAAAATAAACAGTATGATCTGATTCACGTTGAAACATTTTATGTCATGCAAAATATTCCAAAAACTCATATTCCAATTGTGTTGGTCGAGCACAACATAGAATACCTTGTTTATAAAAGATTTATGCAAACAATTCCATTCTTTCTTAGGCCGTTGTTGTTTGTAGATATCATAAAAATGAAATATTGGGAGAAAAAATTCTGGAAAAAAGCAACGAAATTAATTGCTGTATCAGAACAAGAAAAAGAACACATGGAAAGAAAAGATGTGATAATTGTCCCAAATGGTGTTGATACAAAGCAATTCGTTATGCAATCAAAAGATGCGAATGAAAAAGAAAAAAAAGTGTTGTTTATTGGAG
>CAZKLH010000073.1:0-4160 GCA_964553595.1 uncultured Gammaproteobacteria bacterium
GGCTGCGATTGCTGATAAGTTTAATGCTATTCTTAATGGTGCAGACTGGGCAGAAAAAAGATTAAAACAAAAGAAATCTAACCCAGAACAGAAGCGTTCAGCCTCTTCTCATGAAGGAATCATTTTTACATCCAGTGATATTCTGCAATTCGAACGCGATCAAGTTCGGCAAGTGATGTCAGGCTGCGGCATCTCGAAAGGTTTTGGAATGAATGGTGGATTTACAAATCCACTAGAGAAGATTCTTAATTCATTAAGACCTTCTGGAGTGTTGGATTTTGCAGAAGAAAAGTTCAGTTGTCCAAAATGTAAACAAGAAGCAGATGGGCCAGTTGGCAATGAATGTCCCCATTGTGGGTATACAAAAGAGCAATTTGCTGAAGATCATCCTGAACTGGTTTGTGCATGAGTAATAAAGATTTTAGAAAAGGAGAAGATTATTATTTCGACGACAATGGTTTGTTTGTGCTAACAAAAGAGTATTTAAAAAGGCGGGGATTTTGTTGCCATAACAACTGTAGGCACTGTCCATACAAGGAAAAAGAGAAGAAGAAAAACAAGTAAATTTGTTTGTTTGCATATCTTTTTCGTGTTATGATGAGTATATATATGGACGATTCGCAAAAAACAATACAAAGTAATCCAGTAGGTGCGTTTGGGCAAGATCCAATTGCACAATCACAGCCTGCTGTTATTCAACAACCACAACAGCCACAAACTCCAACGCCAATAAGTATTCCTCACAAAGAGCAAATCATAAGTTCGGCGCCAATTAATTCCGAAGCACCATTGCTAACCCCTACAGAACAAGAGCCGGTTGTAAGCGACGAAGTTGCTCACGTTGTTGAGAAAGTTTTTGAAGGGCCACAAATAACAGAAGCACATAAGCAAATTGGTTTGGAGCTTGCAAAAGAATCTGTTCCTGTAAACACGCAGCCAACGGGCCTTGTGCATGTTCCATGGTCACCAGATGAAATTCAAAAAGTAAAAAGAACCACTGCTCCCGATGACTCTAAGCATTGGCTTGCAATATTTTTTGAAAGAGTACTCAAGCAATTCAGCGCTGCGCAAAAAACTGCGCATACATAAAGTATTGCTCGCAGCTTATTATGTCAGTTCCAGCATTTTCTTTAGATTCTATCGGTCCATTCTTAGTAACGCTTGTGTTAGGCGTTTTAGGATTAGCTGTTTTTTGTTTTGTTGCCTATTGGGCGGGATACATTCTTTTTTTGTATATTAAATATCGTCATCGTGAAAAAGAATCTTTGGAGTCAGTCTTGCTGCAGGTAGCCCTTCCTAGAGACAACGAAATTAAAATTGATGCTGCAGAGCAAATGTTTGCCAGTTTTGCCTCGATGCGAGTCGGAGGCATGTTTTCTTTTCTGAAAGAACAACCCCATATTTCTTTTGAAATTGTTGGTATGCCTGCAGATATTAGATTCTATGTGCACGCGCCGCATAAATACCAGGATTTAGTAGAAAAACAAATCAATGGCGCATACCCAGATGCAGAAATTATTGTTGTGAACGAAAAAATTGCTGGGCAAAAAGACAGGGTTGTTGGCAACGAATACAACATCTTTGCAGAAACAGGAAAAGTCGCTTTTGCATCACTGCGTTTAAAAGGAGCGCATTATGAGCCAATTAAAGTGTTTAAAGATTTACCAACCGATCCGCTTTCGTCAATTACATCGATTTTGGCAAAAATGGGAGAAGGAGAGGGCGCTGCAATTCAATTTTTGGTAGAACCAGCTGATGGTGAATGGAAGAAAGAAGGAAGAGAGCACATTGCGCACACAAAAAAAGAAGAGGCAAATCCAGAAACTGCAAAATACTCCTCAGACCCAAAAGAACTTGAAGCAATCGAGAATAAAATCGGCAAGCCTGGTTTTGAAGTAGCAATTCGCATTGTTGTTTCTTCGAGCTCTCTTGAATCAGCGCAGGCGCATCTTGGAAATATTCTGAGTGCTTTCTCGCAATTTGACAATGTGAATTCATTCACAAAGAATCGCCACGTGTTTAAAGGCGCGTTTCTCAATGATTTTATCTATCGATACATGCCAGTTCGTGGCCAAAAATCCCTTGTTTCAAGCGAAGAATTAGCAACGCTGTTCCATTTTCCCAATAAAAGCGTTGCAACGCCACACATTTTTACTATTACCGCAAAAAGAGCACCAGCACCAGCGCAAATTCCCCAAAGTGGTTTGTATCTTGGGAAAAGTAGCTATCGAGGCATGACAAAGTCTGTTTTTATGGACGAAGACGATAGAAGAAGACATATGTATATTGTTGGAAAAACCGGTACGGGAAAAAGTGAATTTCTCAAAGACATGATTATGCAAGATATTCGTGGCAAAAAAGGGATTGCAGTTATCGATCCGCATGGAGATTTAATCGAAGACATTTTGCAAATAATTCCTCCAGAGCGGGCAGAAGAAGTCATCTTGTTTGATCCATCCGATACAGAGCGACCAATGGGTTTTAACATGCTTGAGGCAAAAACCGAGGAGCAAAAGCATCTCATCGTGACTTCGATCATTGGGCTCATGTACAAGCTGTTTGATCCAAACAAAACAGGTATTATTGGGCCACGATTTGAGCATGCGATTCGAAACGCCATGTTAACGGTTATGTACGATCCTGGCGCGACGTTTATCGAGGTTGTGAGGATTCTTACCGACGCAGCGTTTGTGCAAGAATTGTTACCACGAGTCCAAGATCCGATTATCAGACGTTACTGGACAGATCAGATTGCGCAAACCTCAGACTTTCATAAGTCAGAAGTTTTGGATTACATCGTTTCTAAGTTTGGTAGGTTTGTTACCAACAAGATGATTCGAAATATTATTGGACAATCGTACAGCGCATTTAATTTTCGCCAGGTGATGGATGAGGGGAAAATTCTCCTTGTGAATCTTGCTAAAGGAAAGATAGGGGAGGAGAACTCAAGCTTTTTGGGTCTTATCTTAGTGCCAAAAATCTTGGTTGCTGCAATGAGTAGACAAGACATGCCCAAAGAACAAAGAAGAGACTTCTTTTTATATGTTGACGAGTTCCAAAACTTTGCCACACCTGATTTTGCCCAGATTCTTTCTGAGGCAAGAAAATACAAGCTTAATCTTATTGTTGCCAATCAGTTTACTGGACAAATGGAAGAAGAAGTGAAAAACGCTATTTTTGGTAATGTGGGTACGATCATGTCGTTTCGCGTTGGGGTTACCGATGCAAATTATCTACAGCATGAATTCCAGCCAATCTTTAACGAAGCAGATCTTATTAATGTTGAGCGCTATAACACCTATGTAAAAACAATTGTTGGTGGTGAACCAGTGCCCCCTTTTTCTATGGACTTAACCCGTGATATAACAGCCGAATTAAAGCTTGCAAATCCACGAGTTGCAGAGTTAATTAAAGAGTTGTCGAGATTAAAATATGGTCGTGATGTTGCTGCTGTTGAAGCAGAAATTTCGCAACGCGCGAAATTATAACTTGCCTCATTTGTCTGTCTCTGTTAAAATCTTCGCAGGCCCATAGCTTAATGGTAGAGCGGGTGTCTTATACACACCTGGTGCGGGTTCGATTCCCTCTGGGCCTACCGCGTCAAATGGCGCCTAACTCAGTGGGACTAGAAGCTAGTTTACAGTTCTGTGAGGTTGGTGTTTTCTTTGGCTCTGTCGGTGACGTACTCTAAGTAGCGCTCGGTAGTAGAAAGCCTCTTGTGTCCCAAAATCTTTGACAAAACAACTAGCGAAATGCCGTGCTTGAGATGATGAGCAACAAAGGTGTGTCGCAGATCGTTTACTTTTGCTCCTTTTATCTCGGCAAGCCGAAAATAGCGTTCGATTGCAGTTCTGATATTTCGAACCAAAAATGGCTTTCCTGATTTTGTAATAAAGATCCGCTCCTCTTCGACTTTTGGTCGGATCGCAAGGTAGCGTTTGAGTGCCTCTTTTGCAGATCTGTTTAATGGAACCAGTCTTTCTTCGTGTTTTTCATAGGGTTTAATGTGCAAGCTGTCGCCTTGGATGTCTGCGAGCTTCAGGCTGGCAAGTTCTCCAATTCGAATACCAGTTTGTAAAAGAAGCTCAATAATGCCAAACATGCGAGCGTCGTTTCTTGCAGCGTCCCGAAGGGCTCGATATTCCATAGGTGTTAGGATT
>CAZKLH010000073.1:4170-5084 GCA_964553595.1 uncultured Gammaproteobacteria bacterium
TGTGAGCTCGTAGTGGGGGTGTGCGACCAAAAGCGATGGGTCGTCGGTAACATACTCGTTTACTTTAAGGAATCGGTAAAAAGTGCGTGTGGAGTTGATTTTTCTGGAGATTGATTTTGGCGTATAGCCGTTTTTTCCCATTGAGGCTAAGAATCCCTGCAAGTCGTCTTTATTGACCTCATGGATGTGATTTTTGGACAATTCGCCCAAAAACGACACCAGCTGCTCGATGTCTTTTCCGTATGCTACAATAGTAGACGTTGAGTGGCTGTTTTGCTTGAGATAGTCTTTGAATTGCTTGTGGGCGTCCTGCAAAGTGATAGCTTTCATAAAAACGTATGTCCTATAATATCAGGTATTTGTGCGTAAGTCAACACCAGATATTGTCTTATTTTGAATAACAGCTATTTTTGTTTTTTGAGAGTAAGCCTTGGGAGGGAATTTTAGCTTCAAATCTATGAAAAAGATAATTTTTGGCTTCGTTGTGATTGTTTGTTTGCTTATTATTAAAAATTTTGCCTTTTCTATAGCCTCGCTTTGGCAAAAGCAGGATTTATTGGTCCAAAAGCAAAAAGAGCTCGATGTGGTAAAAAAGAAGAATAAAGACCTTGTCGATAAGCTTTTGGTGGTGCAATCGGAGCAGTATGTGGAAGAAGAGGCCAGGAATAAATTGTTTATGATAAAACCAAACGAACAAGAGCTTGTGATTCCAGACTCGAAAGACAAAAAAGAGGTTAAGAGTGATACCACAAATAAGCCGTATTGGCAGCAATGGCTTGAATTATTCTTCTAGATTTAGCCTCCAAACCCTCTTAAACGGCAAAAAGGCACTGGGTATAATAAGGAAGGGGGAGAGAAGCGAACGAAAGTTCGCAGAATCGACGCTATTGTCGACTATTTTTTTCTCTTCCTTC
>CAZKLH010000074.1:0-4926 GCA_964553595.1 uncultured Gammaproteobacteria bacterium
TTACGGGTTATACCGACGATTTACCTTGTCAAGTGATTGCTACTGCAATATGGGCTGTTGCTTGAGCAACAATTGGAAGCACAAATCATGCGTATACGACATCAGGAGGAAATGCGTCTGGCGATTCAATGGACGGTGTTTCTATTACGGATCCACAAGACAATAGCAAGCCAATTCCAACAAATGTTACTCCTGTATATAACAACCAAAAAACATACGGAGTATACATTGACTCGCTTAATCAATATGCTTATTTAACGTCAGATCATCCGGGACTTGGTGTAGATATCGTACAAGTGTCAACCGTTCCGTATTCAGAGACTGGAACATACAATGCAGGATCAAAAGGTTATAGCGTCTTTGTTGCCTTCAGTACTTCTTTGGGATATGACGTTGGTTATGTGACAACCTCAAATAAATTGTTTTCATTTAATCTTTCAAGCAAAAATGGATCACGAGCTGGTCTTGGCAATGCAAATCTTGCTGGGACAGGTGTAAAAGTACTGGTTGTTGGTAATTACGCATATGTTGCAACCGGGAATTCTTCTGAGCAACTCGATATATTTAATGTCAGCAATCCAAGTAGCCCTTCGAAAGTTTCATCAATTAATGTCGGGAATGGGCAGCCTGCAACAGATGTGTTTGTTAACTCAACAGGAACAAGGGCATATTTAGTAACTAGCCAAAATAATGCAAATCAAGATGATTTTTTTATCATAGATACATCAAATAAAATTACAACCCTCCCGTCTCCTATTGGTCATTATAATACAACACCAATGAGTCCAAAGGGGGTTACTATCGTTTCTCCGAATAAAGCAATAATTGTTGGTAGTGGAACTAGCAAGCAGTATCAAGTTCTTGATATTAGTACAGAAAATAATCCTATTCTTTGTAAGCCAACTGCATTTCTTAGTTTTCCACAAAGTCCATTAACCCAAGCAACGACAATTAACGCTATTTCAGCGATCTCTGAGGCAGATAATGATTCGTATGCTTATGTTCTAACGAATGACCCCAATAACGAATTTCTTATAATTGAAGGAGGTGGTGGTTCCGGGAGCGGACCATATACAACGTCAGGAACATTCGTCGCAAATGCCGGTCCGCCAAGCATGCCTTCTGTACCTACTGCGTTTAATAGATTTGAAGGAACGGTTAATAAGCCATCTGCAAGTACAGATGTGCAATTTCAGATTGCTGTCGCAAACGCGGTGAGTGGTAGTTGTAACGGCGTAATTTATAATTATATCGGACCCGATGGGACGAATGGATCACGATTTCTTACTGGAATAGCTTCCGGACCAACAACTTTTTCGTTTGGTTTACCCTTTGGATATAACATAGGACAGTGTTTTAAATATAAGGCGTATTTTTCAACAAGCGATCAAACGTCGACGCCTTATTTATATGATGTGTCCATTAATTATTCTCCATGAAATATAAAAAACGATTTCAAAAAGGTTTTACGATCGTAGAATTACTCATTTATATGGTTCTCCTTTCTACGTTTCTGGTGATAATGACGCAATTGTTTGGATCGGTTTTGGATGCGCAGACGCAATCGGAGTCAACATCAAATACAGAGCAGGATGGTCGATTTATTCTTCTTCGTTTTATGCACGATGTACCGCTCGCAACAGCCATTACGACACCGAGCGCTCTTGGGGCATCTTCGACTTCGCTTGTAATGACTATTGCTGGGAGTACTTACACATATAGCATGAGCGGAAGCAATCTTATGCTTACAGTTGGAGGCATTTCGTCTCAGCTCAATAGTTTCCAGACTGCTATTTCAAACATTACATTTACTCGTCTGGGAAAATCTGGTGGCAATGACTCTATAACAATCAGTTTTACCGTCACAGACACAGCGCAACAAGTGGCCGGAGGGCAAATAACCAAAAGTTATTCAACAACCGTGACGACAAGGTGTAATGGCCTGGCGAGCTGCTAAGTATAAGTATATGAATAAACAAACAACCTTCGGCAATCAAGGTCAAGCACTCATAACGCTTTTGTACTTTGCTCTTATTGGTGTTGTTGTTACCACTGCTGCTGTGGTTTTAATGATTACGAATTCGTTAGGGACAACAAAACAACAGCAAGGTATTGTTGTGTATAGTATTGCAGAAAGCGGGGCAGAGGAGGGTCTCATGCAGTTGTTACGAAGAACCTCGTCATACATTGGAGTTGGGGAAACGCTCACAGTTGATGGAGGAAAAGCAATGATTTCGGTTTCGGGAAGTTATCCAGGAACCGGAGCAAATCCAATAAAAATTATTTCAGTGGGTTCGCTTGGTAACTTTTTGCGAAAAGTTGAAGTGGATGTAATTTTTGTAAGCAATGTGTTGACAATCCAATCCTGGAAAGAGCTATACTAATTTATACATCAATAAAACCGCAATGAGTGCAGCACGACAAACAGGAATCATTTTTCTCGATAGAAATCATTTGGAATTTTATGAGGCAACACTGAGCAGTGTGCTTCGGCTTCCTTTTCCAGACACTGTGGTAAAAGATTTGGAGGTTATCAACGAGGAAAATTTTAGCGCTCTCATTACCTCTTTTATTCAAGCCAATAAAATAGCTCCTGCAGATATTACGATGGTTTTATCTCCAAATATGTTTTTTGATAAAGACTTTCCAGTTGGTCAACCAGACGCAGACATACAGAAATTTATCGATAATGTTCCGTTTGAAGAGATTGCGTCAGCAAGACTTCCTCTAGCAAAAGGGTTAAAAGTGGTCACCACGAACAAACGTTTTTACAAAATTGTTTCTCAAGCTTTTGAGAAACTCGGTTCAAAGTGTCTTTTTATTTTACCCGCTTCTGTTTTTGGCGTTGTTATCCAAAGTCTTGATTCTAAAACTATTAGCTTAATATCGCAAAAGCATGAGTCGGTAAAACAATTTAATTTATTTTCGGAAGCACCAGTACCTAGTACTATTGATGACCCTGATGCAGATGCTCCGGTAAAAGAAGAGACTTCTAAAAAAAGTAATAAAAGAACGATATTATTAGTTGCTGTTTTTGTAGTATTGCTAATTGTTTTAGTTGTTGTTTATATTAGTTCCACCCATAATGCTAAACCCATAAGAAGAGTTGTCCCACAGACAACTCCAAGCAGCACAACTTCCAAATAGAGGTCCCATAGAAAAATGCCCTCTTGACAAAAATAAGTCGGTATGAGTATTCTTAATACAGTTAAAAAAGATTACATGAAAACAACTGCCCAAACAAGAACTTATTCGAAATCACAAGGTTTTACATTAATCGAACTCCTCGTTGTTATCGGAATCCTCGCAATTTTGCTCGCTATCACATTAATTGCAATTAATCCAGCACGACAATTCTCACAATCAAATGATACAAAAAGAAGAAGCGATGTCAATGCAATCTTGAACGCAATTGATCAATATGCAGCGGATAACAATGGAACACTTCCTACCGGTATAACAACATCTTCGCTATCCATTTCCAATACTGCAGGACAAGCAGATATTTGTGCGGCATTAGTTACGAGGTATCTTGCAGCACTTCCTCAAGATCCATTATCCAATAATGGCGCACCGATTACGGATTGTACTGCAGCATACACTACTGGCTATACAGTTATAAAGAGCGCAGCGGATAATAGAGTTACAGTTTCAGGAACTGGGGAAATAACACCAGTCATCACAGTTACAAGATAATCGTTACATGAAAACAACTGCCCAAACAAGAACTTATTCGAAATCACAAGGTTTTACATTAATCGAACTCCTCGTTGTTATCGGAATCCTCGCAATTTTGCTCGCTATCACATTAATTGCAATTAATCCAGCACGACAATTCTCACAATCAAATGATACAAAAAGAAGAAGCGATGTCAATGCAATCTTGAACGCAATTGATCAATATGCAGCGGATAACAATGGAACACTTCCTACCGGTATAACAACATCTTCGCTATCCATTTCCAATACTGCAGGACAAGCAGATATTTGTGCGGCATTAGTTACGAGGTATCTTGCAGCACTTCCTCAAGATCCATTATCCAATAATGGCGCACCGATTACGGATTGTACTGCAGCATACACTACTGGCTATACAGTTATAAAGAGCGCAGCGGATAATAGAGTTACAGTTTCAGGAACTGGGGAAATAACACCAGTCATCACAGTTACAAGATAACCTCTTATTTGTCTCTTGTCTTTCTCTTCTCATTTGCTACAATTGTTTGTATTCTATGGAAAATAAATTCAAAGTATTGCTTGTTGACGATGACAACCTACTTCGAGAAATCTATTTGGATCTATTAAAAGGGGAGGGATATCAAGTAGAGATGGCAGTAGACGGCGATGGGGCCTTCGAAAAAATGAAACAAGGTGGTTGGGATTTGGTTTTGCTCGATGTTATTCTTCCAAAACAAACGGGATTTGATGTTATGAATAGACTTAAAAACGATCCACCGCAATTACCCAACAAGGTGGTACTGTTCCTAACCAACTTAGGTAACGATGACGAAATCACTCAAGCGAAGCAATTGGGGAATGGATATTTGATCAAAAGCAATATTACCCCAGAGGATTTTTTGAATCAGGTAAAGAAACATCTCCAGCCACAAGATTTACTGCAATCAAAGCAGTAATGAGGCAATTGTTGCCACACCCGATATAATCATCACACCTGTAATGATCCACCCAAGAAGAGAAATTGCAGGACTGTTTGCCCGACTTCCCATGATCTTTTTATTACTGCTAATAAGAATAATTAATACAAGAATAACCGGCGCAACTAATCCGTTAAACACAGCAGAATAGAGAAGTGCTCGTATTGAGTCAACGCCAATAAGATTCATCAAAAGCCCAATGATTGTTGCATGAATAAAAAGTCCATAAAAAGATGGGCTAGCCAGAGAATAACAAAGCTCTTCAAGAGCG
>CAZKLH010000075.1:0-4835 GCA_964553595.1 uncultured Gammaproteobacteria bacterium
TTCCGATCTCTGACTATGTCTCGATAAATCCCAATCACCTCTATGATGAATTCCCATAAATTCAGACCATCCAAATGGCGCTTGATACTCAATATCTACAGCAGCTTTGGCATAATGTGCCCTTTCACCATCAGCGTGATCTCGAAATCGAAGATTCTGCGGATTCATTCCCAAAGACTTGTAAAAATCCATGCGGTTTTGCTTCCAGTAATCGAACCACTTTGAGGCCTCGTCTTTATCTGGGCGAATATAATATTGTACTTCCATCTGCTCAAACTCTCGTGATCGAAATGTAAAATTTCCGGGGGTTATTTCATTTCGAAATGCTTTTCCAATTTGCGCAATACCAAAGGGGATTCGGACTCTGGAAGAACTGACAACATTACCAAAATTAACTTGCGCTCCATTCGTAATTTCTCCACGAAGATATGTCTCGGATTGCTCTCCTTCGATAATTCCCACATAGGCTTTAACGAGCAAATTAAACTGCCGTGCTTCTGTCCACGTTACTTTTTCTTTTGGGTGGATTAATTCTTCGTGCGCTTGTATTTCTTCTGGCTTATCGGCACGGAATCTTTGATGGCAAATTTTACACTCAATAAGAGGATCAGAAAACGCTTCGACATGTCCCGATGCTTCCCATGCTTTTGGATTCATAAGTATAGCAGCATCAATGCCAACAACATCGTCTCTTAGCTGCACCATTTCTTTCCACCACAAATCCTTAAGGTTTCTTTTTAGCTCAACACCAAGTGGCCCATAATCCCACGTTCCACCCAAACCACCATAGATCTCTGATCCTTGAAAAATAAATCCTCTCCTTTTACAAAGAGAGGTGATTTTATCCATACTTTGCATGTTTGTATGATAACAAAAAAAATGGAGAAGAGGAAGGGGCCTTCGAGACTCTACAAAGAAGAGATAAATTGTTTTGCTTTTAGTTTTCTTTCTAGAATTGTTTCTATAACAATTTGCGTATTAAGATGTTGCACAGATTCTTCTTTTGGTAAAAACCCAAGAAGCATCAAAAGTTTTACTTCAAATTCTTTTACTGTTTGTTGAATATCTTCATCTTTCTGCAAACGGTATAAAAAGCGCTGAAACAGTAAATAGACTGATTCATTTTCCTGATTTTCTGGACACAAACCATCCATAAGCTCACACATATGATATGCATTGCCCACTTTTTCTAAGCTATATTTTATTTGGGAAAAATCCTCGATGGTCTCTGCTTCTATAAGAATTGGCAAACTTCTACCCCTATAAAGGGTGAGCATACACGTGTTGATAAGCTCTACATGCGATGAACGACGACTAGTGATTCGGCGAATTCCCTTTGCCCGAACGGTTATTTTTCCAGAGTCTTTTGTATAAAGAGTAAGCAATCTATCGGCCTCACCGACATTTCTTCTTTTAATAACAATTGCTTCTGTTTTATACGACCGCATACAAAAGAAGTATTAAATTCCAAGCTTGAGAGTTTTATCGGTCAAAAGCATAAACGTATCGACTTTTTTTCCATTTACTTCTATCGTGTAGTCATTATTGTCTGTTCCTGGTTGTTTTTGAATAAAAAGAGGAAGCGAAGATCCCTTACCAACTTTAAAAGGAAGGCGATAGGTTACCGAAAATGTTGCGGTGCCAAGCGGGTTTACCGTAAGAAACCCCTCAAAGACTGTTTTTCCTAATTCGTCGTACGACGTCATTTTTACCTCTGACCCGACACTCTTAACCAAAGTGCTGCCTTTTGGAACATAAATTCGAATCCAATCACGAAGCAATGCATTCAAACACAACGCGCCGTGCTCTAAATCACAATCGGAAGGAGGAAATGGATTTTTATAACCAATCGTTACTGTTTTTGTAACAGTCCCATCGCTGGCAATATCAATTTTTTGATCCACTGCCTCTTTTACATACAGGTTTGATTTTGCGCCACCAAAATTTGCTTCGTTGATATGCAGATAGTCGCCATCGAATGGCTGTATTTTTCCGGCAGCATTCAATGCCTCAATGCCACTTTGCGCGTCTGTGTTATATATATAAAAGAGCACATGCTTTTGATTTATCTGTGTGAGCATATTCTGGAAAAGCGGCCCCCAATAAATTTTTGGTGACGATTTTAATGCTTTTCCCAAAATAGCAAAAAGTAACGATCCCAATAAATCCTTTCGTTCTGTCTTTATGTAATTAACAGGACGAGAAATTTGATCTTCAAGCGCATAAATAACTTGTGGACAATTACAGCGCTTATCAGTTACTGTTGTAAACGTGATTCCCGACGCATCAACTTTATCATCGAGTATTTTAATCGTCGAAACCAACACGCTTGTGTCCAGTGCGATAATTCCATCCACCGGTGCATACCTGCCTGTATTTTTATACATTGCCCCAAACGTTTTCATTGAATCAACAAAGTCTGGAGAAAGATTTGAATCTCTCAGATTAAACGTTGTGACTTTTGGAAGATATTTTACTATTGGATCAGGTACTTTTTCGGTTTTTCGCAACGTATTATCAAGATCGTATATATCGCTTGACTGATCCACATGAATTAACCCTTTTTCTACGCGAAAAATTGCATATGCAGTAATAAATCCACCTGTAGGACGAAGCTCCTTATCGTTTTGAAACAAAACAAGATATTTCTTCTCCTGTGATTCTCCTAATAATGAAGGCAACACTTTTATTAACGGCCTTGCTTGGCTCACAAAAACGACTCCTTCATCCGTATACGAACGGAGTGTTTTGAGCTGAGTTTTTATTTTATCTCCTCCAAAAGACGAGGGATAATGATTTGGATCAACCATATCTATTTCTTTTTGAGCCCGAACAAGAGACGTGGCGATGTCGTCGATGCGAGGAGTAATCTTTCCCATAGTTAAAACAGCGGTTTGAATACGCTGCTCAGCAGATCCCATCACAAAACTCCCTGCGCCTTTTAATCCCAACACGTCAGCATATGGCTTTATTGCCTCAATTAATGTTTTTGCGGCATCAAGCCCATCGAAGCCAGCATTCACCAAATGGTCCGCGTCGTTATAGTAACCACTCGCTAATGGAACATAATGAAGAAAAGAAAGCTGATGAAGATTTTTTTGCGTATCGGTAAGGTCATCTTTTGTCTTGGCAAGTTCGTCGCTCGCCTGAGCCACATTTTGTTTTTTTACCGCTGCCCAAGCAACCTTGGCTTGCTTGTATGTTATCATTGCCGATGTATATGTTTTTTTCGCAGGAAGAACAACCATAAACGTTGCCCCCACTACCAAAATAGCCAAAACCACAAGAAAAATAATAAGTGTTTTTAATGGAAAAGCAAACTTTTTCTGTCTATCTAATCGTGTCATAGTTCTCCTTGAGGCAGATTCTTGTATGGTGTTATTTTTCGGCGGCGCGTTCAAGTCAATTTTTGGCAGATCTTCCATAAGTATCTATGATACAGAGTAATCAATACTCTGTCAAACTCCTACAAAGCCCCTTTCCCAGTAACCATTGCCGACGGCGTTTTTCCGATAATCCATAAATCGTACAATACAGATCGCTTCATGACATAATCTGCATCCATTTGAATCCTTTTATCAAAATTTATTTCACTTCTGCCAGTCACTTGCCAAAATCCTGTTATTCCCGGTTTTACCGAAAGCACAATCTTCACCGATTCTCTTGTTCCTGGATACTTTTTTTGCTGCTCACGTAATTCATCTGAGTAATACGCTCTTGGCCCAACCATGCTCATTTCTCCTTTTACAACATTAACTAGTTGAGGAATTTCATCTAATGAATGCTTCCTTATAAAGTGCCCAACTCGGGTTATTCTGGGATCATGACGAAGTTTGTAGCTTTCTTTTTTATATGTATCAAATAATTTTGCAAACTCTGGATCTTCTCGAAGCATTTCGTGTGCGTTTTGTATCATAGATCGAAACTTATACATTTTAAACAACTTCCCTTTCCTCCCAACTCGTTCTGGAGTATCAGCAAAAATTGGACCAGGAGAATCCCTTTTTATTAATAGAGCAACAACCAGAATAATGGGCGAAAAAATAATCAGAAGTATTGTCGCAAGAAATATATCCATAATTCTTTTTGTAAGTTCGTACATCATGCTTTTTTTAACAGATAAATAAGCCTTCATCATTAAGTTAAATCTTCGTGTTCTGTGCCAACTAATCCTTCGACAAGTTTCTTTATTTTAGGAACTGAGTTTTTTGGGCAAATTAGTAAGACATCTGGAGAATTAATTACAAGCATGCCATCCAAATCTATCCCAACCACTAATTGATCTGTATAGTTATAAAATAATGTATCGCGGGAACTTTCAAGCATAATTTTTCCATGTGTAACGTTTTCTTCTTCAGTTTGACTCAACGCTTCTTTTAACCCTTCCCATGCACCAACATCGCTCCACCCAATATCTGAAGAAATTACAGAAATCTTTTCGGAGTCTAATTTATCTAAAATTGCATCATCAAATGTAATTTTTTCAAGTGTTGGATATACCTCTTCCAAAGTTTTTGAAAATTCCTCAGTACCATACGCATTTCCAATAACAACAAGCTTCTTGTACGTCTCATTAACATGTTGTTGAAAAAGAGAAAGAAGAAACTGTGGCGTTGTAACAAAATAACCCAAATTCCAAACAAAATGCTTTTTTGTAAAAAATTCTTTCGCTTCTGAAAGTTTTGGCCGATACCGCAACTGTTTAAAATGAAAAAGAGATACAGTGTCTGTGCTTAAATCATCTGCAATGCTTTCGCCAACTTCAATCCACCCGATATTTTGATTCTCAAATCGTGGCTTTTGCCCGATAAAGACAAATTCAGATTTTTTTGTTT